>CAJXIC010000292.1 GCA_913054385.1 uncultured Pseudomonadota bacterium | reverse complement strand
GAGGCGAACCTGGCGGTGCGCGCCGCCCGGATTTTCGTCCGGGCAGCGGCGCTTCGAGCGAACATCCAGATCGAACTGGAAAAGCGGATTCCACCGGCTGCCGGCCTCGGTGGGGGGTCCAGTGACGCGGCGGCGGTGCTGCTTGCGCTGGATCGGTTGTTCCCGAATCGGTTGCCCTCAGGGGAACTCTTCGACCTGGCTCTGGGCCTGGGCGCGGACGTTCCCTATTTCCTCGATCCAAAGCCCGCGCTGGTGGGCGGCATCGGGGAGCGAATCGAGCCCGCCCCTGGGCTTCCTCGGCTCCACTTCGTGCTCTGGAATCCGGGAATCCCCCTGGCGACAGCCGATGTCTACGCTGCCTACGATGCAGAGGGCAGTGCGTTGACGCCCGCAGGGGCAGGCTCTACGCTGCGGGCGCTCTTGGGGTCCGGGGCCGATTCCGAGGCTCTTCTTCGAGTGATCGAGGGGAACCTTCGAAACGACCTGGAGCCGGCAGCGGTTCGCTTGTGCCCGATGATCCGCCGCATACGGGACCGTCTCGAAAAGGCGGGTGCGCGGGCGGTTGGTATGTCGGGGAGCGGGGCGACGGTGTACGGTCTGTTCGCCGACGCGGCCTCAGCAAGGGGAGCGGGCCACCGAATGCGAGAGGAAGGCCCGGGCTGGGTACGAGTTGCTGGATCGAGAGAGTTTTCTGGGGCGTCGCCAAATCGGTAAGGCAGCGGCCTTTGAAGCCGCCATTTGCAGGTTCGAGTCCTGCCGCCCCAACCAGATGTCTGCCGCGGGGTGATCGGGGACGCGGCGGGTCCGAGTGCAGAGTCGAGAGTGGATGGAAGAGGCGGAGCAGACGAGGCCGGTTTCAGGCCGGGGCTCCGCCTACGGGAATGAGGACCGGATGCAGTCTCTGAAGCTCTTTAGTGGAAACGCCAGCCGCGACTTGTCGCGGAAGGTGTGCGACTACCTCGGGATCGAGGGCGGGCAAGCCGAAGTGGGGACCTTCAGCGACGGGGAGTGTCGCATCGAGATTTCCGAGAACGTCCGCGGAATGGACTGCTTCATCCTGCAATCGATTTCGCAACCCGCCAACAACCACCTGATGGAATTGCTGATCATGTCGGACGCGCTTCGGCGTTCGTCCGCACGTCGCATTACCGCGGTGATTCCCTATTTCGGCTATGCGCGTCAGGACCGCAAGGTGAAGCCGCGGGCCCCGATCACCGCGAAGCTCGTTGCAGATCTCATTGCGACCGCGGGGGTTGATCGCGTGCTGTGCATGGACCTCCACGCCGGCCAGATCCAGGGATTCTTCAACATCCCCGTCGACAACATCTTCGCCACGCCGCTGCTCCTCGATGCGATCCGTAGCCGCCTTTCGGGAAAGCTGACGATCATCTCTCCCGATGCCGGTGGTGTCGAGCGGGCGCGGGCCTACGCGAAGCGCCTCGATGCCACCCTTGCCATCATCGACAAGCGAAGAGAAACCGCGAACGTCGCAGAGGTGATGCACATCATCGGCGACGTGGATGGGAGTTCCTGCGTGATCGTCGACGACATGGTCGATACCGCCGGGACCCTCACCGAGGCCGCCCGGAGCCTCAAGGAAGCCGGTGCGAATTCGGTCTACGCCGCCGTGACACACCCCGTCTTGTCGGGGCCCGCGCTGAAGCGGATTTCGGAGTCGGCCATCGAAGAGTTGATCGTCACTGACACGATTCCGCTCAGTAAGGACACCGACGACACCTCGCGCATTCACGTAGTCTCATCGGCGAGACTGCTCGGCGAGGCGATTCGCCGAATCAACAACGAGGAGAGCGTCTCTTCGCTCTTCGTCTAGTATGCCTAACGGATTCTGGACGAGTGCGACGACGCCGAGGAGAGGACCCCGTGAGCGACAATGTTCTCGCAGTTGAATTGCGCGAGGGAACCGGCAAGGGCCACGCGCGAAAGCTTCGAGCCAGCGGGCAGGTCCCCGCAGTGATCTACGGTCACGGCAAGGATTCGCTCGCGCTCTCCTTTGATCCCGACGCGCTCGAGAAGATTCTCAAGACGAGCGAAGCCGGGGCCAATACGCTGATCGGACTCGAAGGAGCTTCTGTAATCTCGGGCCGCACGGTGCTCGTCAAGGAACTCCAGCGCGATCCGGTCCAGGGCTATGTGCTCCACGCCGATCTCTTCGAGGTCGATCCCGAGGAGCGCATCTCCGTTTCGGTGCCGATCCTCGTCGTGGGCATACCCGAGGGCGTCAGCATGGGCGGCGGAATCCTCGACCATGCACTGCGCGAGGTCGAGCTCGACTGCCTCCCCAGCGCGATCCCCGATGCTCTCGAGATCGACGTGAGCGCGCTTGAACTCGGTGATTCGCTGCACGTTCGCGATCTGGTGGTCGCACAGGGCGTGCACCTGCGGACCCAGGAGGATCTTCCGATCGTTTCGGTGGTCCTGCCGAGGGTCGAGGAAGAGCCCGAGCCGGTCGAAGGCGAGGGCGTCGAAGGCGAAGAGGGCGCCGAAGGCGAGGGCGAAGGCGAAGGCGAAGGCGGCGAGGGCGGCGATTCCGAAGCCGGAGGCGCTGCGGGCGACGGAGATTCCTGACGGGCGGTTCCGCGAAGCTGGTGGTCGGCCTGGGCAACCCCGGTGCACGTTACCGGGGCTCCCGTCACAACATCGGAGCCGTCGTCGTCGAGGCCTTTGCGCGCTCGTCCGGATTCGCGGCCTTCACGGCGCGCTTTGGGGGTCGCTACGCGGCGGGGCGCAGTGTCGGTCAGCGGGTCGCGGTGTTGCTGCCGGAGACTTTCATGAACCGGTCGGGCGAGGCGGTGGGCGCGGCCCTGGCCGACCCCGGTCTCGAGTGGGCACCCTCGGATCTGCTGGTGGTGGCGGATGATCTCGATCTTCCCCTCGGTCGCCTGCGACTGCGCCCCGCGGGTAGCTCGGGGGGGCAGCGCGGCCTCGAGAGCGTGATCGAAGCCCTGGGCCACTCGGATTTTTCTCGCCTGCGTTTCGGCATCGGTCGTCCGCCCCACGGCCACGACCCCGTCGCCTACGTGCTCGACGACTTTGCGCCCGACGAGCGGGAGCGGGTCGACGAGGCCGTCCAGCGCGCCAGCAGCGCCGTCGAGAGCGTGATCGCCGAGGGCGTCGACGTCGCCATGGGCCGCTTCAACCGGCCGCTGGAGGAGCCTTCGTAGCGGGCGCTGCGGCGCCTCGCGGGCGGGGCGGGGAACTGGTATCCAAGGAGGCCGCGCAGGCCGATGTCGATGCATCGCAGCCCGCCTGCAATCGGAGGAACATAGTGATGGGCGACCAGAAAGCTTCGAACGGATCGGGACGCACCACGGCGGAAGCCTTCGAACTAAAGGTTGGACTCGCCGAGATGATGCGCAACGGCGTCATCATGGACGTCACCACCGCCGAAGAGGCGAAACTCGCTGAAGACGCCGGCGCCTGCGCGGTGATGGCCCTCGAGCGGGTCCCCGCGGACATTCGGCGCGACGGTGGCGTCGCCCGGATGAGTGCGGTCGAGATGATCGAGGCCATCCAGGAGACTGTCTCGATTCCGGTGATGGCGAAGGTGCGCATTGGGCACG
>CAJXIC010000291.1 GCA_913054385.1 uncultured Pseudomonadota bacterium | reverse complement strand
GTCTTGGGAATCCCCTAAAGAGTCATAAATTCTGACGGTTGGTATTATATTTAATTAATAAATATTATGTCCCTTTTATTGATTGCTTTTATTGAGGACCACGCTTGCGCCTTCGGCGACGAAGCGCCGCGCTCTCTCAGCCTGACGATGCGGACTCCCGGGGACGACGAGGCCCTCGCCGTCGGACTCCTCTTCGCCGAAGGCATCTTGCAGGAACGTCGCGATCTCGAAACCGTGGAATGGGTCCCCGACCCGTCGAGCGATTCTCCCGAGACCGATCAGCGGCTCTGTCTGCGCCTACGTGCCGATCTGCCGCGTGATCGGCTGGGGGCCACGCGCAATTTCATCATGACCTCCGCCTGCGGGGTCTGCGGAAAGACCGCCGTGGATGCCACCTTCGCCGCCGGGATTCGATCGCTGCCCGTGGGCTCCCCGCGGCTTCGGCGCGCCGTTCTCGAGAATCTCCCGGAGACGATGCGTGCAGGCCAAGCGCTCTTCGCGCGCACCGGTGGCATCCATGCGGCGGCCCTCTTCGACCTCGAGGGAGGTCTGCTGGACCTTGCCGAGGACGTGGGCCGCCACAACGCGGTCGACCGCATTGTCGGGCGTGCCTTCGCCGCCGCGACGCTTCCGCTGTCGGAACGGGTCCTGGCGGTGAGCGGGCGGGTAGGCTTCGAGATCGTCCAAAAGGCCCTGCGCGCCGGCGTCCCGATCCTGGCCGCGGTGGGGGCTCCCACCCACCTCGCGCTGCGTGCAGCGGCGCGCGGGGGAATGACCGTGGCGGGTTTCGTCCGCGCGGGGCGGGCCAACCTCTATACCGCCAGCGAGCGAATCGACGGCTGATCCGCGTCCCCCCCTAGCCGCGGCGCCGGCAGGGTCGTAAGCTACACCGCTCTTCGCAGAGCCTGCGAAGCTTTGAAGAAAGGAACCGACTCATGGCCGATCTCAACGGGTCGTCGACCCATCAGAACCTGAAGGATGCTTTTGCCGGCGAGTCCCAGGCAAACCGCCGCTACCTCTACTTCGCGAAGCAAGCGGATATCGAGGGCTACCCCGATGTGGGCGGCCTGTTCCGAAACACCGCAGAGGCCGAGACGGGCCACGCGCACGGTCACCTCGACTACCTGAAGCCGGTCGGCGACCCTGCCACGGGCATGCCCATCGGCAACACGGACGCCAACCTTGGCGCTGCGGTTGCGGGCGAGACCTACGAGTACACCGAGATGTACCCGGGGATGGCGAAGACGGCCCGCGACGAGGGCTTTGACGACATCGCCGAGTGGTTCGAGACCCTCTCAAAGGCCGAGAAATCCCACGCGGGCCGCTTCCAGTCGGCACTCGACGGGCTCGAGACCCTCTGAGAGGCGCGCGACATCGCGCGGGCGGCGATTTTTTTCGCCGCCCGCGACGTGATGTGTCGCCGCACTTTCGCCCGACGTTTTCTGCATGAAGAACGCATCGCTTTCCGACGCTTCCTTTCTCGATCGCGAAGCGCTCGACGCCGAACTCGGGCGCGTCTTCGAGAAGTGTCACAACTGCAGGCGTTGCCTGCCGCTGTGCCCGTCTTTCCCAAAGCTCTTCGAGGCAGTCGATCACCACGAGCAGGACGTGTCACTGCTCACCGTTGCCGAGAACCGCGAAGTGATCGATCTCTGTTACCAGTGCAAGCTCTGTTACAACAACTGCCCCTACCACCCTCCCCACGAATGGGCGATCGACTTTCCGAAGTTGATGAACCGGGCGAAGCTGGTGCAGGCGCGCGAAGAGGGCGTGCCGCTGGCCGAACGCGCGGGTTCGCAGCAGGATCTGATGGGTCGCGCATCGTGCAGCGCGGCGCCTCTCGCCAATGCCGCCTTCAAGAATCGTGCGCTGCGGCTGCTGATGGAAAAGGCGACGGGGATCGACCGCCGCTTCAAGATGCCGCACTACGAGAAGAAGCCCTTCGGCAAGCAGTTGGCGAAACGCCGAGCGCCGGTCGCCACCGAGGAAAGCGTCGTTCTCTTTACCACCTGCTTTGTCGAGTACAGCGAGGCCGAGACCGCCTGGGCGGCGGTGCAGGTGCTCGAGCACAACGGCATCGGTGTCGTAGGGGGCTACGACGCCTGCTGCGGGGCGCCCTTCCTCCACGGAGGCGAACTCGAGAACGCCCGGCGCAATGCCGAAAAGGTTGTCGCGAGTCTCGCACCACAGGTGCGCGCGGGACGAAAGATCGTGGTGCCCGGGCCGACCTGTTCCTACCAGCTGAAAAACGAATTCCCCCAGCTGGTGCCCGGCGAGGAGGCGGCGCTGGTCGCTGCGAACACCTTCGATCTCTGTGAATACATTTTCAATGTGGCGGCGGAAAAAAAGCTCGACCGCGAGTTTCCGAATCGATTCGGCAAGATCGCCTATCACCTCCCGTGCCACCTGAAGGCGCAGAACATCGGCTTCCGGTCGAAGCAGTTGCTGGGTCTGATCGCAGACGAAGTCGTAATGATCGAAGCCTGTTCGGGGGTCGACGGGACCTGGGGAATGAAGGCGCGCTTCTACGACCAGAGCCTGAAGGTCTGCGAGGGGCTGGTCGCGGGGATCGAAGAAGCCTCCGCCGACATCATCGTGACCGATTGCCCCCTCTCGGCGCTGCGGATCGAGGAGCGCACCGGAAAGCGTGCCGTGCACCCCATCATTCTTCTCCGTGATGCCTACGGCCTGGGAGGGGAGCCCGCGTGAAGAAACTCGAGCCCTCGGAAATTCTCGACCTCACGGCCTACGAAAAGATCCGAGACCGCTATCGCGCAGAGACGATCGAGATGAAGCGCTCTCGACGGCTCGCGGTAGGCGATCGCCTGATGTTCATCTTCGAAAATCGGAAGACCGTGCGCTTCCAGATCCAGGAAATGATTCGCACCGAACGCATCGTCCTCGAAGAGGCGGTGGCGGCCGAGGTGGCGGTCTACAACGCCCTGATCCCCGGCGAGGGGGAACTCTCCGCCACCCTGATGATCGAAATCCCCGACCTGTCGCAGGTCCGCAGCGAACTCGATCGCCTGGTGGGAATCGACGAACACGTGGCGATGGTGGTGGGGGGCGAAGCGGTTCCGGCATGCTTCGACGACAAGCAGTTCGAGGCCGGTCGCATCGCGGCGGTGCAGTACTTGAAGTTTCCGCTGGGTGCCGATCTCGCTCTTCGGTTCCGCGATCCCTCGGTCGCCGTGACCGTCGAGGTGGCACACCCGAACCTTCGGGTCGTGCAGGTGATCGAGGGCGCGCTGCGCGCTTCGCTCGCCGACGATCTCGCTGCTTCCGGCTGATTGCGCGGGTTGGAAGTGCCGTCACGGGTCACGGGCTCGTGTCCCTCTATCCCGAACTGCACCGCGGCGCGAACCCCTGGTGTTTCGCCGCCTACGCTTCCGACGCGGCGGAGGCGCGTGACTGGTGCGAGTGGGGCTGGGCACAGGGCTTCCCGATCTTCCACTGGCCGGCTCGGCCCGAGGCCATCGTTCGGCAGGGAGGGCCGCCGCTCGAGCGCTGGCACCGTCTGCTGGCATTCTCACTGAACGCGGGTCCGCCCGGTGGGCCGGGTCCGCGCCCGGTACGTCATCAGAGTGCGCGCACGAAAACTGCGTAAAGCGCCGGCG
>CAJXIC010000290.1 GCA_913054385.1 uncultured Pseudomonadota bacterium | reverse complement strand
TTTCCCGGTGTACCCTCTCCCCGCTGCACCTCATCTAGAGAGGGGAGTGAATGCAGTTCTATTTCGGTGGTCTCGGCAGGTGCTCTTTACTGCTGGTGCTGGCTGCGCCGGCGGCTGCGCTCGACGTCGTGTGCCCCGACGCCTCGATCCAGGAGGTCGCCTGCGTCGAAGCGGGTGCGGTGATCGACTGCGACGACGCCACCACCGTCTACCTCTCCTACCTGGCGCTGCCCCTCGGCAGCGACGCCCACCCTGGGGTGCTCTACAACCACGGCGGTTCGGGAATCCAGTTGGGCGGCGATCCGGCCGAGGCCGCGGGGCAGCTCGCCTGCGCCGGTTACGTCGGCTATGCGAAGCGCCGCGTCGGTGGGCCGATCGGCACGGCACTGGACGAGATGGAGGCGGGCCTGGTGGAGCTACTGGCTCTGGCCTACCCGCGCCTCGACCCCACGCGCTTGGCACTGATGGGTTACTCGCGCGGGGGCCTCTTGGGCCTGCGTCTGGCCGAACTCCACCCCACGAGTTTCGCGGCAGTCGTGCTGATGGCACCTGCGCCGGGCGCGGGCAGCTGGACACCAGGTGGTGGCGGTAGCACCACCATGGACACGTATCTCTCCGACGTCGACGACATCGGATCGGAGACCGCCTTCCTGGTGATGGTCGCCAGCAACGACCGTCCCCCGCCGCTGGGCAACAACCCCCACAACAACCTGGTCGACCTGGCGACGACGGTTCACCTCGAACTCGACGCGGTCGTCGATTCCGCGGTACTCGACCTGCGCCCCAACTGGAACGAGAGCGAAACACTCGGGGGGCATGCGCTCTTCGACGCCGCGCCCAAGGGGCAAGAACTCGACGCCAGCGACGACACGACCTACTGGAGCGCCGCGATCGATTTTCTGGACACCCACCTCGCCGCCAGCGCGGGGGTCGATACGCTGTCGCCCCGGTCGCTGTGGTGGCTCGCAGTCGTCCTGGGCCTCGCGGCGCTGGGCGTGCTCCGCTGGTCTCCGCGCCGAGCGTGAATCGCCCCGGCCTGCACGCTCCCGTTCGTGATGGGCTCGCGGCTCAGTAGGAGCCGTCGAAGATCGATCGGCGGGTTCCCGAGGTGGCACCAGTCGATGCCGAGACCAGAAGACGCCTGCGCGCCCTCGGTTGCGGCGACTGAGCAGCGCTGCGCTGGGCCAGCGGAGGCCGCTCGTTGTGCAGGCCGCCGCGCTCTAACGCAGAAAGTCGAAGTGGCGCGCCATGTAGCTTCGCTGGAAGGGGTCGCTCAGTCGCCAGACCCCGGCGTCGAGCAGGAAGTGCCACATCACGATGCCGAGGTAGGCCCCAAAGAAGGGCTCTGGCGAGATGCCTCGTTGGCCCTCGGGACGCATGAAAGCGTAGAGCAGCCCGCCGCCGAGGAGCACGAAGGCGGCCAGCACTCCGAAACCCGCGAGAGCGCGGCGCCCCGACACCACGAAACCCATGAACACCAGGTATTGCAGGCCGTGCGCGATGGCGTAGGTGAAGACCGCCGAGAGTGGATCGCTGAACAGGAACAGGGGCCCGAAGAAAAGCATCAACACCAGCAGCATCAGCGAGCGCATGTCGAGCGCGGGCGCGCGCTGCAGCAGGCTCAGCCCGTAGCAGACCCAGGCGGCGGCATAGACCCCGAGGCCCACCGTGTGGAGGTACCAGCCCCAGGCGAGCAGGCCGGTTTCGGCGATCGGCGTGACGAAGGTCGTCATGCCGATCACGCCAGCCACACCGCAGAGGGTCAGCGCGAGGCGCTCGAGCTTTGTTACCGGCACGCCCCCCGCGCGGCTCGCAAACGCCAGAATGCCGTGGTTTTGCCTTGAGTAGTGGTGGGTCTGCCACACCCAGTAGGCGGTGATGCCCCAGGCCGCGACCACCGGACCGGTGAAGCTGAAGAAGAGCGCGGAGCCCAGGACGATCGCCACCGGCACGAGGAAGAAGCGGCCGCGCTGGGGAAAGAGCAGCTTTTCCCGGATTTCGCGGTCGGTGTAGAAGAAGAAACTCGCCGCCACGTGGCCGCCCGAGCCCACGAACATCACCCACACCGTTAGTTCGGTGAGCGAGGCGGTCTCGGGGAAGACGTGCGACGCCAGCGGGAAGAGCACGAAGGTCACCGCCGTGGCGAGGAGCAGCAGCGGAAAGAAGAGCGCTCCGTTCGGCGCTCCGATGGCAGGGCTCGCGGCGGGTGCCGTCATCGCGCCGCCTCCACGGTGATGCGCGAGAGGCCGAAGGCGTGGAGGTCATCGCCCGGGCTTTCCGGGATCGGCGGGAGCGAAATTTCGATGACGTAGACATCGCCTTCGTTCGCGAAGGGCATGCGCATGCGGCTCGGGTGCTCGCCAAAGGCCATTTTCTGCCGACTGGGCCCGGCGCGCACCTCGATGGGGACGCCGCGGTAGTCGCCGATGCCGAACGCCTCGATCAAAAGGTGGCCGCGTTCGGGGAGCGGGCGATTGAGAAGCACTTGGGCTTCGGGGCCCTGGGTCCAGCGTCCGGTACTGACCGCCTTCCACCAGAAATTGACCGGCGTAAAATCGCGCGCCAGTCCGAAGCCTTCGGGCTCCGCGAGTTCGATCACCGTGCCCGGCGGAAGCGGTCGCTGCATGAAGAGCGCCACGAGCACTGCGACTACCAAGGTGATCCCGGCAGCGAGCTGGTTCTCGCGCTTGCGCAGGGCGCTCCCGATATAGGAGGCCGGGGCAGGATCTTGCGAGCGCTGCGTTGACACCACCGCGCGCGAGGGTAGCAGAGCGGTTGCCGGTCCAACTTCCCCGCTTCTGCCGCGGCCTAAGTCGCCTCGCGTTCCCCGCGTATCAGGCGGCCGGGCAGGGCGCCGGTGAGTTCGTCGTTCTCCAGCGTCACTTCGCCGGAAACCACGGTGGCCCGGTAGCCCCGTGCCGCCTGGAAGAGTCGCTTGCCATTCGCGGGGAGATCGAAGCGTACCTCCGGGTGCGTGAGGCCGAGGTTCTCGAAATCGATCACGTTGAGGTCGGCCTTCATGCCGGGTGCCAACAGGCCGCGGTCGCGCAAGCCGTATTGCACGGCGGTGTCGCGCGTCTGGCGGCGAACCACGAACTCAAGGGGCAGCTTTTCGCCGCGAACGCGGTCGCGCACCCAGTGCATCAACATGAACGTGGGGGTCCCGCCATCGCAGATGGTGCCGCAGTGGGCGCCGCCATCGGCCAGGCTGAGGCCGGTCTGGGGGTGACGCATGGTCTCGAGGATCGCGTCGAGGTTGCCGTCGGCGTAGCCGAAGAGCGGGAAGTAGATCAGCCCGGCGCCGTCCTGGTCCATCAGCGCGTCGTAGATCAACTCGGCGGGTTTTGTACCCGTGCGTTCGGAGACGCCCTTGATCGAAGTGCTGGGGTCGGGTTCGTAATCGCTGCGCACGCCCATCGGGTACATCTTGAAGTGAGCGTTTAGCAAGAAGCGGAGGAACGCCGGGGGCACCGGGATCTTGTCGCTGAGCCCATCCATGCGAATCGTGTCGCCTTCGACCATTCGCGCTCGCACCTCGGGCTTGCGCAATTGGTCGAGGCGTTCTGCGATGGGGAGCTTCGCGATCGCCTGGTAGGTCGGGTGCCCGATGAAGGGGTGTACGCTGGTT
>CAJXIC010000289.1 GCA_913054385.1 uncultured Pseudomonadota bacterium | reverse complement strand
CGTCATTCGCGGGGCGGATCACCAGCCCAATACATCGCTGCAGATCGCGATCTACCGGGCGCTCGACGCGACGCCCCCGAAGTTCGCGCACGTTCCGCTGATCGTGGGCGCCTCGGGCAAGAAACTCTCGAAGCGACGCGACCCCGTTTCGATCCAGGACTTCGAGTCCCAGGGCTACCTCCCCGACGCGCTGTGCAACTGGATGCTCCGGCTGGGATGGTCGCACGGGGACGAAGAGATCTTCTCGCGCGACGAAATGCGGCAGAAATTCGGCCTCGACGCGATCGGACGCTCGGGCGCCCAGGCGGACGTCGTGAAACTCGGTTGGCTCAACCAGCACTACCTGAAGGCCCTGCCGATCGAAGAACTCCTGCGCGCACTCGACCCGCACCTCGAAGCGATCGCGGGCGTCCCGGCACCGCGCGACCCGGGCTTCGCTCGGTTGCTCGACCTGCTCCGCGAACGCAGCACCACGCTCAAGGAGATGGCCGAGAAGTCGGCGTTCGCCGCAGTCGACTCGATCGAGATCGAAGAGAAGGCCGCCCGGAAACACCTGGTACCCGCGACGCTTCCGCTCCTCGAGGCCCTCGGATCGGCTCTCGCCGAACTTCCGGATTGGAACGTCGGCAATCTCGAAGCAGCTTTCGAGCAGGTTCGAAGCCGCTTTGGCGACCTGAAGATCGGTCGTCTGGCCCAACCCGTACGCGTCGCTGTTACCGGCACCACGGTCTCCCCGGGAATATTCGAGACCCTCGAGGCGCTCGGCGCCGAGCGCACCTGCGCGCGCATCGGCGCCGCGACCGATGCGATTCGCCGAAACACTCCCGGCGCTTGAGGATCGGGGACGCCTAGCCTAAATTCGGCCGACGCGCGCGATGGCTTCTATTCCCCGGTCGTCTAACGGCAGGACAGCGGACTCTGAATCCGTCAATGGAGGTTCAAATCCTCCCCGGGGATCCAGCGCCGCGGCGGCTGTGCGCTAGCGGTTCGCGATGGACACGCGCGAAAGCCTCAGCGCGTTGCCGATGACCGACACCGAACTCAGGCTCATCGCCGCCGCAGCGATCATCGGCGAGAGCAGGATCCCGAAGGCCGGGTAGAGGATGCCCGCAGCGATCGGAATTCCGAGTGCGTTGTAACCGAACGCCAGGAAGAGGTTCTGGCGGATGTTGGCCATCACCGCGCGGCTGATCCCGACGGCGCGCACGATTCCGCGAAGATCGCCGCGCACCAGGGTGATGCCAGCACTGTCGATCGCGATGTCGGACCCCGTTCCCATGGCAATGCCGACGTCCGCGGCCGCCAGCGCGGGCGCGTCGTTGATGCCGTCGCCGGCCATCGCCACGACCAGCCCCTCGGCCTTCAGTTCAACCACGCGATCGTGCTTCGATTGCGGCGTCGCGCCAGCCTCGACCTCGTCGATCCCCAATTCGGCGGCCACCGCTAGAGCCGTGGCCTCGGCATCGCCGGTTAGCATCACCACGCGCAGGCCCAGCGCCCGAAGTGCCCTGATGGCCTCGGCGGCGCCTTCCTTGGGGGGATCGGAAACCGCGAGAATTCCGGCCAGCGTCCCGTCGACTGCGACGTGAACCACCGTGCGACCGCGGCGACGCAGCGCCTCGGCGCGGTCCGCGAGCACCGCTCCAATCGACGTGCCCTGCTCTTCGAGCAACTCGCGCCGACCCACCAGCACCGACGCACCCTCGATCGTGCCCTTGATGCCGCCGCCGGTGATCGACTCGAAATCGTGGGGCCGGGCCAACTCGAGACCCCGCTCCTTCGCCCCGCCGACCACCGCCGCCGCCAGGGGATGCTCGCTGCGCTGTTCGAGAGACGCCGCCAACCGCAACCAGTCCCGCTCGTCGCCCCCGCCGGCTCCAATCACTTCGGTGAGCGTCGGCTGCCCCCGCGTCAGGGTCCCGGTCTTGTCGACCACCAGCACGTCGGCGAGCGCCATCCGCTCGAGCGCCTCGGCGTCGCGGATCAGCACGCCTTCGGTCGCCCCACGACCGACACCGACCATGATCGACATCGGGGTCGCGAGCCCGAGCGCGCAAGGGCAGGCCACGATCAGGACGGCCACCGCCACGGCGAAGGCGTTCGCCAACGCGGGGGCAGGACCGAAGCTCAGCCACACGGCAAACGCGGCGACCGAAACCAGTACCACCGCGGGCACGAAGATCGAGGCCACCCGGTCGACGAGCTTCTGCACCGGGGCGCGGCTGCGCTGGGCAGACGCCACCAGGCCTACGATTCGCGACAGGACAGTGTCTGCGCCGACCCTTTCGGCGCGCATCGAGAACGATCCGGTCTGGTTCTGCGTACCCCCGATCACCGGGTCGCCCGCCTGCTTCACGACTGCGAGCGGCTCGCCGCTGATCATCGCTTCGTCGACCGTGCTCTCACCTTCGAGAACCTCTCCGTCCACCGGGATCTTCTCACCGGGCAACACCCGAAGCCGATCACCGACGCTGACCTGGGAGAGCGGAATCTCCATCTCCTCTCCGTGGCAGATTTTGCGTGCGGTGGGAGGCGCAAGACTCATCAAGCCGCGAAGGGCGGCGCCCGTGCGCCCGTGCGCCCCGGCCTCGAGGACCTGTCCGACGAGAACGAGTGCCACGATCACCGCGGCGGCCTCGAAGTAGAGGGGCACGCCTCCGGCCTCGTTGCGCATCGAGATCGGGAAGACTTCGGGCCAGAAGAGTGCCACCACGGAATAGGCATAGGCGGCTCCGGTGCCCAGGGCGATCAGCGTGAACATGTTCGGGCTTCGGTTCCGAAGCGAGGCCCAGCCGCGCACGAAAAAAGGAAGTCCCGCCCACAGCACCACGGGCGTCGCGAAACCGAATTCGAGCCATCGGCTCCAGCCGTAGAGCATGGCGTCGAGATGCAGCCCGAGCATCGGCCCCATGGAGATGACGAACACCGGAAGGGCCAGGGCCGCTGCCACCCAGAGCCGCAGCCGCATTCCGCGTGCTTCTGCGTCCTCGCCAGAATCGCTCGCCACGTCCATCGCCACCAGGTCCATGCCGCACTTCGGGCAGGCGCCCGGCGCATTCGCCTCGACCTCGGGGTGCATCGGACAGTGGTAGAGAAGCGCCGCCGGTGCGGGAGGCGCCGCCGAAACCAGGTCCATGCCGCATTTCGGACAAGCCGCCGGGCCCTCGGACGCGACCTCGGGATGCATCGGGCAGCGGTAGCCGGCCGTCTCGCTCATGGGAGACCGATCACCGGCAGCGGAACCAACGCCACGAAGACGGCACCCGCCGCCAGCGAGGGCCCAAAGCCGAAGGGAACACTCGCGCCACGTCGCAGCGCCAGAAGGCCCCCCACCAGCAGGCCCAGGAACGAAGCCGCGACGATCGTTTCGAGCACCCCGAGTGCGCCGAGGAAGGCGCCGATCATCGCCAACAACTTCACGTCCCCAAAGCCGATCCCCGGAAACCAGATCCAGTAGTCGAGACTGCGCCACGAAGGCAGTGCCTCGCCCTCCCCCGGCCAGTGATCGAAGCGGCGCCCGATCGCATCCGCGTGCTTGTGAAAAAACGCCATGTCGAACGGTGCGTTATGCGCCACCAGCACCGCGCCGCGGGCGCGCGCGAGGTGCTGGTGTCCTCACGCGCGCGCTGG
>CAJXIC010000288.1 GCA_913054385.1 uncultured Pseudomonadota bacterium | reverse complement strand
GGCGGAGGTGGTGATCTCCCCGAAGATGAGCACGAAGCCGGTGGTGGTCGCTGTCTCGCAGGCGACGCGGGCCCCCGGGTCGCCTGCGAGGATCGCATCGAGAACCGCATCGGAGACCTGATCGCAGAGCTTGTCCGGGTGCCCCATCGAAACCGATTCGGAAGTAAAGACTTGTCGCCGTGCCATGGAACTCCTCGAAACAGAAAGAATCGCAGGTTGCGCCGCCTCGGCGCGCTCGCAGGGTAGGAGAGGCCCGAGTGGGCATCAATCCGCGGTGGGAAGGGCCTCGCTCTCTTCTTCGAGCAGCGCGCCGAGCACGCGCACCGCTTCCTCGGCATCGGGCCCGACGGCGCGCACGCACAGCGTCGTCCCCTGGGCCGCAGCCAGCGAGAGCATCGAAAGCACACTGCGGCCGCTCACCCACTCGTCGCCCGCAGCGCCCCGAGAAACGCTGACCTCGGATTCGAAGTGACCCGCCTGCGCCGCGAAGCGTCCGGCGGGACGGGCGTGAAGCCCGAGCTCTCCCGCGATGACGAACGCCCCCTCGCATGCCCCGTCGGCGCTCAATTCGCCTCCTCGGGAAGCAGGTCACTGGCCACGGAGATATTTCGCTTGCCGTAGTCCCGAACCAGGCGCGCCAGTTCCTCGAGGGGCAGCTCTTCGCGAAGGGTCGCCAGCTTGATCAGCATCGGCAGGTTGAGGCCGGTCACGACCTCGACGTGGTGCTCCTTCATGAACGAGAGGCTCATATTCGAGGGCGTCCCGCCGAACATGTCGGTCAGGATCAGCACGCCGTCGCCACGGTCGGCCTCCTTCAAGACGAGGGCGATCGCTCCGTACATCTCGCTCACCCGTTGGGTGGGCTCGATCGCCACCGCATGCCATTTGGGCGCGTCGGGAACGATCAGCCGAAGCGCCTGGAGAAACTCCTCCCCCAGGTGATAGTGCGTGACGATCACGACTCCGAATTTCACGTTACTCGCTCCACATCCCGGTGTTCGAGGTTCACTTCCCGCCCCTGATCGCGCAGCCATGCGGCCAGGGCTTCAGTCATCGCCACCGAGCGGTGCCGCCCCCCTGTACAGCCGATCCCGACAGTAACGTAGGCCTTCCCCTCGCCGTCGTACTGGGGCAGCAGGAATTCGACAAAATCGCAGAGCCGCTTGAAGAAGGCCGAGCCAGCCTCGCTCTCGAGCACGTACGCGGCCACCGCGGGCTCCAGACCACTGCGCTCCCGGAGGGCCTCGACAAAATACGGATTGGGCAGGAAGCGCACGTCGAAGAGCAGTTCGGCCGAGTGCGGCACACCGGAGCGGAAACCGAAGGACACGAGGTTGACCAGCGTCTGCGGCCGACGGCCCGAGACGAAATGGATCACGGTCTCCTTCAACTGGTGGACGTTGAGACCAGAAGTGTCCACCTCGAAGTCGAAGACCGACGAAAGCGTCTCCAGCAGAACGCGTTCGCGCCCGATTCCCTCCTCCACGCTGCCGTCGGGCGACAGCGGGTGCACACGCCGTGTCTCGCTATAACGATTCACCAGAACCTCGGTCGAGCACTCGAGAAAGATGCCGTCCACCCGTGCACCGCTCTCGCCGAGGCGCCGTATGACATCCGGGAGGCTGCGCAGGAAGGGCTCCTCGCGCGCGTCCACGGCGAGAGCGATCTTCTCGATCGGCGGGTTCGCCTTCGCGCACAGGTCGAGAAACTGGAGCACGAGCTGCGCGGGGAGATTGTCCACCGAATAGAAGTTGAGGTCTTCGAGCGCGGCCATGGCCGTCGACTTACCGCTCCCAGAGAGCCCCCCAACGAAGACGACGTGCATCAGGGACCGGCCTCGGGCAGGGGGCGCCGGGCCCGGTGGTTCCGCAATCGCAGTCTCTGATCGAGGACCCGCGCCCCGTTGACGCCGGCCTTGCGTCGCATTTCGTCGCGGACGGCCGCTTCGACCAGGGTGGCCATGCTGGTGGCCGGACGGACCGGGAGCACCATCGAAGCCACCTCGAAATCGCCCACGGTCTCGCACCGGCGATCGAGGCCGACGCGCTCATACTCGGCACCTTCGCGCCAGGCTTCCAGGTGGACCACCAGGTCGATGGCCGCGCGCATGCGAACGGCCTCCTCGCCATACAGATCAAGGACGTCCAACAGCCCGATCCCCCGGATCTCGATGAAATGACGGATCAACTCGGGGCCGCTGCCCAGCGGCACGCCTCGCGCAGGGTCCGCCTCGATGCGCACCAGATCGTCCGCCACCAGGCGATGCCCACGGCGCACGAGTTCGAGAGCGCACTCGCTCTTGCCGACGCCGCTTCGGCCTCGAAGCAGCACGCCGGCTCCCTCGATCTCGACCAGGGCTCCGTGTATCTGGACCGCCACCAGGGCCTCCATGCGGCGCGCCTCTAGAAGCGGCCGTCTTCCTCCTCGAGCGCGCGAAATACGTCTTCGGGGGCTTCCGCCCGCATCAATTTCTCGCGGAAGGAGGCGTCTCGGCAAAAGCGGGAAATCCTCGCCAACGCCTTCAGGTGTTGCCCCCCCGAATTCTCCGGCACCACCAGCAGGAAGAAGAGGCGGGTGGGCTCCCCATCGATCGAGTCGAAATCGACGCCCTTCGAACTCCGCGCAAAGGACGCGAGAAAGTCGCCGAGGTCCGGGAGCTTGCCATGGGGAATCGCAACGCCCTCGCCGATCCCCGTGCTTTGCAGGGCTTCGCGCTCTCGCAGCACCTTGAGCAGCTGCCCGGGATCGAGACCGGGACGCGCCGCCGCGAGCGCGCGGGTCATCTCCTGCAACACCCCGTCCTTGGTCTCGGATTCGAGTTCCACCGTCACGGCGTCCCGAACCAGAATATCCATGATCTTCATTGAATCCCTCGTCCGGAGCTAGACGATACGCCGCCTCTTTGTCGAGGACAGGACGTTCATCGATTCCCGGTATTTCGTCACGGTTCGGCGCGCGATGTCGATATCTGCCGACTTGAGCATCTCGGCGATACGCTGATCCGAGAACGGCCGCGCACCATCTTCGCTCCTGATAATCTTTCGGATCCGCTCCTTCACGCTCTCGCTGGCCACCGCCTCGCCGACGAAGCGACCGATGCTCGAAGTGAAGAAAAACTTCAGCTCAAAAATGCCCTGGGGCGTATGCACGTACTTGTTCGTCGTCACGCGACTCACGGTCGATTCGTGCATCTCGATATCCGAGGCCACGTCGCGCAGGTTCAGGGGGCGCAGGCCCGAAACCCCGCTCTCGAAGAAATCGCGCTGGAACTTGATGATGCTCTCCATCACCTTGTACATCGTGCGCTGTCGCTGGTGGATCGACTTGATCAGCCAGACCGCCGACCGGACCTTGTCGTTGACGTAATCCTTCGTGTCCTTCGCAACGTTCGAACCCTTCGCGAGTACACCTCGATACATCGTATTGATCCGGAGCTTCGGCAATCCATCCTCGTTCAGCAGGATGTGGTAGTCGTCGCCCATCTTGTAGATGTAGATATCGGGGGTGATGTACACGGGGTCGGCGCCACCGAAGGCACGCCCGGGCCTCGGCTCGAGTCGACCGATCACCTCGGTCGCCGCCACGACGGTGTCCAGGTCCACACCCAGTGCACGAGTCAGGCCACGAAAATCCCGCCGCTCGAGCAGGGCCA
>CAJXIC010000287.1 GCA_913054385.1 uncultured Pseudomonadota bacterium | reverse complement strand
CGATGGCATCCCCGAATGGTTCGTCGGCCCGCTGCTCGCCGAACTCGTCGGTCAAAATTTCGAGCCGGCCGCGCGCCGTCGCCAGCGCCTGCGTGAGGCCGCGGTGCTGTTCCGCTCGTTGCGCCGTTCCGGGGTCGTCGAATTGGTCCGCGAAGACGGCGGCCCGGTGGGCGTGCGCGTGCACGCGGACCTGCAAAAAGATTTCTCGCTCCACCAGGTGCTCTCGCTCTACCTCGTCGAGGCTTGCGCTGCCCTTGACCCCGACGCCCCGGACCACACTCTCGACGTGCTCTCGCTGGTAGAAGCCATCCTCGAAAATCCCCGCGCGATCCTGATGCAGCAGCTTCGCATCGCCAAGCGTGAACTGATGCGCGAGCTCAAGGCGAATCGCGTCCCCTTCGAGGAACGAATCGCCAAGCTCGATGCCTTCCAACTGCCGCGCCCCAACGCCGACTTCATCTCGGCCACCTTCGCGATCTTTGCCGAACATCACCCGTGGGTGGGGAGCGAGAGCGTCCGACCGAAATCGATCGCCCGCGAAATGGCCGAACACTTCGCCAGCTTCGACGACATGGTTCGGCACTACGAACTCGGTCGCATGGAAGGAGGCCTGCTCCGCTATCTCACCCAGGTCTACAACACGCTGGTGCAGACGGTTCCGGGAAACGTGCGCACCGAGAGCCTCGACGAGTTGATCGCCTGGTTGCGCGCGCTGATCACCCGGGTCGATTCGAGCCTGCTCGACGAATGGGAGAGCCGAAGGGCGCCTTCTTCGGCGCAGGCGAGCGCCGCACCGGTCGTCACGCCCCTGGCAACGCCCAGCCTTTCCCCGCACGAATTGCAGGCCCGTGCGCGGGCCGAACTGCATCAACTCGTCGAGGCGCTTTCGAGGCGAGACTACGACGAGGCGCTGCGCTGGATTCAGCGCGACCCCGAGGACCCCTGGGATGCAGCGCGCATCGAGGCGGCGCTTCGGCCTTTCTACCGCGAATACGAATCGATCCGCTCGGATCCCCCGGCGCGCCAGCCGAATCGAACACTCTTTCGGCAGCGCGAGGGCGGGCGCTTCGACGTCCACCACATGCTCCTCGACGATCTCGACGAGAACCACTGGAACCTCGAGGGCCGAATCGACGCCGAGGCAGCCGAACTCGGCGAGCCCCTGTTCCGCTTGCGGCGCATCGGCACCTGAACGACCGGCGGCGTCAGTCCGCGGTGTAGCGCGCAACGAGAGCGTCGTGCGCGGGAAAGCCCACGACCTCCCGAAGGTCTTCGAAGGCCAGCCCCGAACTCGGCACCTCCCCACGGCCGAGCGCTGCGAGCCCTTCCTGCATGGCGCGAACGGCGTGAGAGAGCAACACCAGCGGGTAGGCGGCGATCGCGAAGCCGATCGCCTCGAGCTCGGCGGGCGCCAGCAGCGGGGTTTCGCCGCCCTCGACCATGTTGACCATCACCGGGATCGGAATCGCGTCGCAGATCCGGCGCATCTCGTCCTGGCTCCGGGGGGCCTCGACGAAGACGATGTCGGCCCCCATTTCGGCGAAGGCGCGGCCGCGCGCGATGGCCTCTTCGAGGCCGTGCACCTTGCGGGCATCGGTGCGCGCCAAAACGAGGATCTCGGCGCCGGCTTCGCGCGCGTCGAGGGCGGCGCGCAGGCGGGAGAGCGCGGCATCGCGAGAAACCACGTCGACCCCGAGCGTGTGCCCGCAGCGCTTCGGCGCCACCTGATCCTCGATCATCGCGCAGGCAAAGCCCGCCCGGGCATAGCCGCGGATCGTGCGCCCCACGTTGGCGGCGTTGCCGAAGCCGGTATCGGCGTCGCCGATCACCGGGATCTCGACCGCCTCGCAAATGTTCCGCCCCTGGTCGAGCACCTCGGCGTAGGAGATCACCCCGGTATCGGGAGCCGCCAGCCGCGCAGCCGCGACACCGAACCCGCTCATGAAGGTCAGCGGAAAGCCCGCCCGCTCGATCAGCCGCGCGGAGAGCGCGTCGAAACAGCAGGGCATCACGGTTAGGCCAGGGGCTTTTAGAAGTTCGCGCAGGCGAATTACGGGGCTTTTCATGGGGCTTGGTGTCCTCTGGATGGCTCGGCGTGGAAGCCCTCTTGCGGGGCTCCCCGCGACTTGACAAAAGCAGTGCGGCCCCCCAACTTGCCTCGCGATGTCGATTTCGGCCAATACTGCGTTTCCGGGCCCCGGTCGCCGCACGACGACGGGCGGGGTCGCGTGCACAAAGGTGACAACCCGCACCACGGAGACGCACTAGCCGGAAGGGCACGATTCCCCCGTCGCCCGCCCTTCCGATCGCCGGGAGGGCTTTTTTTTTGGCACTCCCGGTCGCGTGAAGCGGCGGCGCGAGCCCCCCGTTCGCAGGAGAAGATCATGTTCCAAACACGCAAGCGTGAAGCCGGAGAGGGCCTGCGCGTGGCCATCGTGGGCGCCACCGGGGCCGTGGGCGAGGTGTTGCTCGGCATCCTCGAAGAACGGCAGCTGCCGATCGAGACGCTGCTGCCGCTGGCCAGCCACCGCTCCGTGGGCCGCACCGTTTCCTTCCGCGGGAACGAGATCGAGGTGCAGGAGGCGAAGCCCGAGGCCTTCGACGGCCTCGATATCGTCTTCTTCGCGGCCACGGGCTCGCTCTCGAAAGAACTCGCCCCGGAAGCGGCGAAGCGCGGTGCCATCGCCATCGACAAGTCGAGTACCTGGCGGATGGACGACCGCGTCCCGCTGGTGGTTCCGGAGATCAACCCCGAGGCCCTCGACGCCCACGAGGGCATCATCGCCAGCCCCAACTGCACCACCATCGGCGTGGTGATGGCGCTGGAGCCGATCCGCCGGGTGGCGGGGCTCGAGTATGTCGTGATCACCACGCTGCAGGCCACTTCGGGTGCCGGCAAACCCGGGGTCGACGAACTCGAGGCGCAGGTGACCGCCATCCGAGAGGGGCGTGAGCCGAAGGCCGAAGTCTTCGCCGCGCCCATCGCCTACAACACGGTGCCGCTCTGCGAGACCTTTCGGCCGGAGGACGGCTACACCACCGAGGAGGTGAAGCTGCTCTATGAAACCCGCAAGATCCTCGGGCCGACCCATTCCGGCGGCGACGTCGACGTCCACATGACCTGCGTGCGAGTTCCGGTGCCGGTCGGGCACGCCGCCACGATGTTGATCCAGACCGAGCGCACGATCTCGCCCGAGGCCGCCCGCGAAGCGCTGGCCGCCTTCCCCGGCATCGAGGTCGTGGACGACATCGCGACCAACCTCTTCCCCACCCAGCGCGACGTGGTGGGGCGCGACGAGGTTCTCGTCGGACGCATCCGCCGCGACCTCACCAGCGATCGAATCGCGCTCTGGCAGGTCTCCGACAACCTGCGCAAGGGCGCCGCTACCAACTCGGTGCAGATCGTCGAGGCGCTGATCGAACGCGGACTCGTCTAGGCCCCAGCGCCCGGGCGGGAACGCCCGGACGGCCCGACAGAGGCCCGGCCCAAACAGGGACGTTGTTGCTTTGTTGCCTTCCCGCAGTGTCGGGTGCACAGGCCTGGGCACACCGGGGCGGGAAGGCAACAAAGCAACAACGTCCCTGTTCCCACTGTTCCCAGTCCCCCCGCCCTCCCGGGCTGCCCATTCTGCTTGCAGGGAGTGCCCGCGAATTGGG
>CAJXIC010000286.1 GCA_913054385.1 uncultured Pseudomonadota bacterium | reverse complement strand
GATCATCTCGTCTGCCTCAAGTGCGGGAAGATCATCGAATTCGAGTGCGAGATGATCGAGAGCGCCCAGGAAGCCATCGCCGCACGATACGAATTCCGCGTGTTGCGGCACCGGCACGAACTCTACGGCCACTGCGTAGACTGCCAGGTCGACGAGTAGAGGATCCGATCGCGCTGGGGGCTCAGCCTTCGTAGCGCGGTAGCCGTTCGCCGAGCCCAGCAAGGGTGGGGGCGTCGCGGTCGCGGTCCGAGAGCAGCGGGCGGGAAACCGGCCAGGCGATGCCGATCTCGGGATCGTTCCAGGCGATCGCAATCTCCGCTTCGCGAACGTAGTAGTCGCTGCACTTGTACTCGAGTTGGCAGACGGGGCTCGTGACGCAGAAGCCGTGGGCGAAGCCGGCAGGGATGTAGAGTTGCAGGAAGTTCTCGCTGGAGAGGCGCGCCCCGAAGTATTGACCGAAGTGGGGCGATCCGCGGCGGATGTCCACCGCCACGTCGTAGGCCTCGCCCTCGATCACGCGCACGAGCTTTGCCTGGGGTCGTTCCACCTGGGCGTGGAGCCCGCGCAGGGTGCTTTTTACAGAACGCGAGTGGTTGTCCTGAACGAAGCGGCCTTCGATGCCACCCTCGCGATAGCGCTCCTCGCTATAGGTCTCGAGAAAGAAACCGCGGTCGTCGCGGTGCACGTCGGGCTCGATCAGGACGACCCCGGGAAGGTCCGTCTCGTGGAACTTCACCCGGCGTCTTCTCCGGCAATCTCGAGCAGGTATTCGCCGTAGCTGTTCTTTCTCATCTCGTGGCCGGCGGCCTCGAGGGCCTTGCGGTCGATATAGCCCTGGCGAAAGGCGATCTCTTCGATGCAAGCCACCTTCAGCCCCTGGCGGTCCTGGATCGCCTGGATGAAGTTCGAGGCCTGGTGCAGCGACTCGTGGGTGCCGGTGTCGAGCCAGGCCGTGCCGCGCCCGATGACCTCGACGCGCAGCGTCTGATCCTCGAGGTAGGCGAGGTTCACATCCGTGATCTCGAGTTCTCCGCGGGCCGAGGGTTTCAGGCTTTTCGCGATTTCCACCACGCGCGCGTCGTAAAAGTAGAGGCCCGTTACCGCGTAGTTCGAGCGCGGCCGAGCGGGCTTTTCCTCGATGCTCCTGGCGTTTCCGTTTTCGTCGAAGTCGACGACGCCGTAGCGCTCGGGGTCGCGCACCCAGTAGGCGAAGACGGTGGCCCCCTCGGTGCTGCGTGCGGCGTTTGCGAGCGCTTCGGGAAAGCCGTGTCCGTAGAAAATGTTGTCGCCGAGAGCCAACGCCACAGGGGCGCCGCCGATGAAGGATTCGCCGATCAAGAAGGCTTCCGCGATCCCGGCGGGCTCCTTCTGGACCGCGTACTCGAAATGCAGCCCGAGTCCCGAGCCATCGCCCAACACGCGCTCGAAGCCTGCCCGGTCTTCCGGGGTGGTGATGATCAGGATCTCGCGGATTCCCGACAGCATCAGCGTCGAGAGCGGGTAGTAGATCATCGGCTTGTCGTAGACCGGCAGCAGCTGTTTGCTCACGCCCAGGGTGCTCGGGTACAGCCGTGTGCCCGATCCCCCAGCGAGGATGATCCCCTTCAACTGCGATCCTCCCTGCGTCCGGCCTCGCGGCGCGGCGCGTGTCTCTGCCGCGTCCAACCCTAGGATACGCCATCGGCCCACGCCGGGGTGTTTTACCAACGGCATCCGGGAGCGACGCGAGGTTTCACGTTGCCACCCGAAGACGCGCCTTTGGCTGCAAAATGCCCTCGGGATGGTGTAGAAAGACACGGACGCCGTAGTCCGTCAACGGAGGAATCTGCATGAGGGATCGATTCTCGATTGGCTCGCTGACCTGTGCCGCCATTCTAGTTCTCGTCGCGATGCCAGTCGTGGCCGACGATGAAGGGCCCATGTGGATGGAGGCGAGCACCTATCTCCAGGGTGCGGGGGTCTACGCCTTCGAGGAATTCGAAGAAGGCTCGAGCACGGGCAACAGTGCAGACAACAGTCTTGGTTTCGACATTCGCGCCGGCATCCGGGCGAACTCCTGGTTCGCCGTCGAAGTCCACTTCGACTTCATGCCGGACATGAATGCGACTGGTCGCGGCGGATCGGCCTGGGCGACGACGGTCAACGCTCGCGTGTACCCCCTCACCGACATGATTGCCGGGGGGCTGGTCCAGCCCTACGCCCTGGGAGGCCTGGGTGCGAGTTCGTTCCGCACTTCCCGCGGCCGCGAAATTGGTTTTGCCACGCGCTGGGGTGGCGGGGTCGACTACTACCTGACGGACGAAGTCGTCCTGACAGTGGGGGCGAGTTACGTGTGGTCGCTGGGTACACCGGTGAAGGACATGAACTACGTGTCCCTCAGCTGGGGAGCGATGTACCGCTTCTATTGATCGCAGCCCGGCCCGTGCCCGAAGGGCGGGTCGTTCGCGATCTCTCGCGCGCTTGAGCTAGCAAGCCGCGAGCAGCGTTCCGATCGGCTGGTCGCGGAAGGCGCCGGTCAGTTCGACGCTTCCAGATCCCAGCATGTAGGTGACCGTGGCGACGATCTCGGACTCGGTTTCGGAGATGTCGCTGACGGCCTCGACCAACTCGAGCAGCGTGACACGCATCGGATCCGAAGCGTTCTGCTGTACGCGCTCGCTGGCTTCGATGTCTTCGATGGCCGCGAGTTCGGCGTCACACGGACCTCGTTCGAGGTCCAGCCCCGGCTCGATCGATGTTTCCTGGATTGCGATATTCATTCGATGTCCTCCCCTTCCCCTTGCAGTTGCATACGGCGTGCCACCCCCGCCCTTGCTGCAGCGCGGGCCGAAGTGCCCGGAATCGCTCCCGTTCCGCCTCGCCCCCGGGGGCACTCCGCAAGGAGCTGCGTTCGATTTCCGACGCTTTTGCGCCGGGGCGTCCGATTTCGGACACCCGAGGTCCTTCCCCGCTGCGTCTAGCCGATGGCGGTTTCGCGGCGGTAGCCGAGGGCTTCGGCCATCGCCGCGGCCGAGACCCGCTCCTCTCCGGCGAGGTCGGCCACGCTGCGCGCGACGCGAAGGATGCGCCGCGCGCCCCGGGCGGTGAGGGCCATTCGGTCGACGCTGCGACCGAGGAGCTGCAGTGCCTCCGGGGTCGCCCGAACCTCGTCGTCGAGGCGCGAGTCCGGAAGTTCAGCATTGGCCCGCACTCCGCGTCGGCGTTGGATCGCTCGCGCTGCCAGGATGCCCCTGCGGATCTCCCGACTGCTGCGCCCATCGGGGTCTCTCTGCGCAAGGTCGCTCCAGGTCACCGCGGAAACGCCCACACGCAGGTCGATGCGGTCGAGCAGCGGGCCCGAGAGGCGCCTGCGGTAGCGGGCGATGGCCGCGGCATCGCAGGCGCAGTCGCGTTGACCGCTCCGGTAGAAACCGCAGGGGCAGGGGTTGCAGGCCGCCACCAGCTGGAAGTGGGCCGGGAAGTGGGTGCTGAAAGCGGCGCGAGAGATTGCGACCTCGTGCGATTCGAGGACCTGCCGCAGCGCTTCGAGGCTGGCCCTGTCGAACTCCGGGATTTCATCGAGAAACAGCACCCCGAAGTGGGCCAACGAGACCTCGCCGGGTCGCGGTGGATTTCCACCGCCCAGAAGTCCCGCGCGGCTGGCGCTGTGGTGCGGCGCTCGG
>CAJXIC010000285.1 GCA_913054385.1 uncultured Pseudomonadota bacterium | reverse complement strand
CCGCCGAAATGGGGGGCTCGGACGCGATCGCCAGCGGCATGGCCCTTGAAGAGATCATCGATCCGCGCGACCTGCGCGACGTTCTCCTGCGCGGACTCGAGTTGGCCTCGGCCCGCCAGCAGGGCCCCTTCGAACCCGTCGCCCGCTTCGGCACGCTGCCCTAACGCTGCGGACGCGGCTGCCTTCGCCGAATGAATCGCGCGAGGTTCGATCCAGCGGCCACAGTCCGGCGGGTGTGCCGGTCGATTCGCGATTCCCAACCGGTCATTTCGATCGCGACCGGTCGCTTCGGCGATTGCGGGGCCCCCTGCGGTTGCGAGAAGCCGAGCGGTTGGCAATCAGCAGAACCGTCCCCAGCAGTTTTAGGGGTGCCAGCCGAGGGCTTCGGTGACGATGTGGTAGAGCACGTGTTGCTCGATGACGCCGTGGACCAGATCCGACCCTGCACCCGTGGCGTAGACCGGCACGTCCTCGCCGCTGTGGGTGCCGTAGGGAAGGGGCAGGGTGGCTTCCTGCAAATACGACGGGTCGTCGGGGGGGGCGTCCCCGAACTCGTGGCGCCCCCCTGTGATGCCGTCGTAGCTCTTTGCGAAGTGCGGGAAACGCTTGGGGCCTTCGGGCTGGGAATCGCTCTTCCCCGGATAACCTGGGCCCCCGGCGTAGCTCAGCAGCGTAAATGGCGCCCCGGTGAGATCCTCGCTGGGGGCCTCCTCGCGGTTTCCGTGCCGGTCGTTGCCGACCACGACGCCGAGGATCGGGTTGCCACGGGTGGCGTAGCCGCGCAGCGAAATGGGGTGGCCGTGGTCCGCCGTCACGATCACCAGGGTGTCCCCCAGGTCGACGAGTTCGAGGGCGGCTTCCACCGCGGCGTCGAGTGCCAAGGTGTCGTGGAGTGCGCGGTAGGCATTGTTGGCGTGGTGCGCGTGGTCGATGCGCGCGCCCTCCACCAGCAGCAGCCAGCCCTTCGGGTTGGTCCGGAGTTGACGGATGGCGAAGCGCGTCATTTCCGCAAGTGATGGTTCGCGCGCTTCCGGACGACGCCTGCGGTCGCTGTCGAAGTCGAGGTGTGAATCTGCGAAGAGCCCGAGGACGGCTGCGCCGGGTTTCGGCTCGAGGGCGAGCAGCGCACTGCGGTCCTCGACGTAGACGTGGCTCGCGTCGGCGGCACGCCATTCGGCGATCAGGTCGCGGCCGTCGCTGCGTCGGCCCCCCCGCGTCTCGCGTCGCGGTAGGAACTCGCGGCGCCCGCCGCCGAGTGTCACTTCGAAGCCGCTCCGCTGCGTTTTTTCGGCCGCCGGCGCGGCCGAAAAGTCGAGCCACTGGAGCGCGATGTCGGGGAAGCCCGCACGCTGCGCATCTTCGGGCAGATCGCCGTCCGATTCCCAATCGCGTTCGGGGGTGTGCGCGTAGGCCCCCGCCGGGGTGGCGTGGGTGATGCGGCTGGTGGTGACGAGGCCGGTGGAGAGACCGCGCGCTTCGGCTTCCTCGAAGATTGTCGGAACCCGGCTCGCGGTGGCGCTGGCCGCGTCGCCGCGTGTGACGCCTTCGTGAACGCCGAGGACTCCCGCGTCGGTTTTTACCCCGCTGAGGATCGCGGTGATGGTGCCGGCCGAGTCGGGGACCATCTGGTTGGTGTTGTAGGTCTTTGCCAGTGCGAGCCAGGGGAAGCCTTCGAAGCGGAGTGCGTTGGCTTCGCCGTGGTCGCCGCGGAGCTGGCCGGCGAGAATGCGCGCGGCCGTCACGGTAGCAACCCCCATCCCGTCGCCGATGAAGAGGATCGCATTCTTCGCGTGCCGGGCGGGGGCCGGTGCGTTGCGCGCTGACAGCGCGGCTTCCCGACCGCTTTGGTACCACGGGTTCGGGCCCTCACCGGGCGCTTCCCCGCCGAAAGCCGGAGCGCCGGCCAGCAGCAGGAGTCCGATCGAAAGGCGCAGCGACACGGGACTCCGGTCAGGCCGCCGCATCGACCCACTCGCCGAGGCTCTCGAAACGCTCGAGGAGCACTTCGCCGTCTGCGTGGGCGAGGATGCGTTTGCTGAGCACCCGCCGTTGCTCGTCTGCGATGGCGCGCGGCTGATGCACGGTTGCCCACTGGACGATGCCACTCCAGAGCGGATCGACGAGCGTCTCGCCGGAGACCGTCTCGCCGGGCTTTCCCTCCACCTTGAAATCGAGGCCGCGGATCTCGCCGAGGATCAGCCGCAGCGATGTGACGTGGATTTCTTCATCGAGACGGATGCGCTCGACGAGTTCTGCGGCCTTTTCGGCGTCGCGCCTTCGGTCCTCGAAGAGTTCGGGATCGCGCAGCAGGTCCTCGGTGAGCTGGAAGCCGAGTTCAGCCCGGAATTCGATCATCAGCAGGTTCAGGAGGAACACGACAGTACGCTCGATCGGCTCGGCGACCTGCGGCGCGCGGCGCTCGCCGGCGTCCGGCCGCGCGATTCGCTCGGGGATTCCGGGTTCCTCGAAATCTGTTTTTCCAAAGGCGAGGTCGCGCAGCGCGAACCACATCACGTCGTGTCCGCCGATTCCCTTGTCGGGCTCGCCGCCTTCGTCGAGGCCGTGGGCGCGCAGCAGGCCACCGTTCAGGTGACCGACCGCCCTGTCCGAGATGTCCTGCACCACGTGATCGGCGAAGTTGGGGAATTCGAGTTCGGCGAGGATGCGCCCGCGGCCCTCGATGTGCCCGGTGATCGTGAGCGTGTTCCAGAAGGTCTGGCCGAGGCCCGATCGCAACAGGAGCTTCATCTGCTCGAAGTTCGGGCAGCGGATGCCCTCGAGCAGCGAGGCGTCGGCCTGCAGCGGCTCTCCGCCGCGTTCGCGCAGACCCTCGGACCAGGCTTCGATGGCGCGAGAGCGGTGCAGCGAGCGCGGAGAGATATAACGTCCCTCGGCATCGTGCCCGCCATGCAGGCGGAAGCCCGCCTCGTTTTGGGGCCTGGCGTAGTCGTGGGAGGCGAGGAGTTCGTCGGCGCTGAAGTGTCGCTGGCTCAATCGTCATTCTCCATCGGGTGCAGAGGGTGGGGGCGACGCGGCGAGTGCGCCGAGGTCGATGTCGTAGAGATCGGCGACGTTGCGGCACAGGATGTGCTCGCGCTGTTCGTCGTCGAGGACCGCGGCCTGCTCGGCGAGCATCTGCTGGGACCACGGCCAGGTGGAATCGCTGTGGGGGAAATCGTTCGCCCATAAAAGGCGCTTCCAGTTCATCAGGTGTGCTGTCTTGAAGGCCACCCAGTCGTCCTGGAACGTGACGTAGATGTTCTCCGCGAAATATTCGGAAGGCATCTTCGAGAGTTCCTGCCCCGCCGGCAGCCAGTTGCGATGCCGCTTGTAGGCGTGGTCCATCCGGTACATGTAATGCGGGACCCAGCCGGCATCGGCCTCGACGCAGACGACGCGGAGTTTCGGGTGGCGTTCGAAGACGCCGCCGAGAATCAATGTTCCCATGATGTCCTGGCAGCCGCGCACCACCGTGAGGAAGGCGTTCATCTTGGGGCCGCGGGTCGGCTCCTGGCGCGTGGTGAGGATATGGAAGGAGAGGGGCAGGCCGGATTCGATGGCGGCCTCGTAGAAGGTGTCGTAGGCCGGGGAGTCGTAGTCCAGGGTGCCGGGGTGCCCCGGCATCATCACCCCGCGCAGGCCGAGGGCTTTGATGGCCTCGAGATCGGTGATGCCCTCTTCGGGGGTGCGCATCGCGGTCTGGC
>CAJXIC010000284.1 GCA_913054385.1 uncultured Pseudomonadota bacterium | reverse complement strand
CCCGAGGCTCTGGCGCGCAATGTCGTCGGGGTCGGTCACGGCGAAAAAGAGCACGAAGAGCAGGCCCAACACGCCGAAGACCACCACCACCCCGTAGGCCAGACGACGCAGCACGTAGGCGAGCATTACTGGCGCTCCCGAAAGTAGGTCCGCACGCCGGGCACCAGCGCCGCAACAAAAAGCACCGCGAGCACCCCCGCCGGCCACAGCACCGGTTCATTCCAGGCCTCGCGCTGCTCACCGCGGCGACCGGCATCGATGTCACGGTACTTCATCGTCGGGTTCGAGATGCCGGCAGGCTTCACGTTCTTGAGCCAGTCGTGGAAGAGCGTGTAGTCCTCGGGGTGAAAGAGTTCGATCCAGGGGCGCTCACGCTCGAGCAGCTCGCGCATCGCCGCGATCGTCGCCGCGCGCTCGGGGCCGTTGTCGGCGGTTTCCATCGCCTCGAAGAGTGCATCGAATTCGGCGTTCTGGAAGTTCGCGGTATTCGGCCCGCCGCTCACCGAGCGCGCCATCGGCGTGGTCAGCAGGAAGAGAAAGTTCTCCGGGTCGGGATAGTCCGCCACCCAACCCCACATGAAGATCTGGTACGCCCCGTTGCGCACCTTCTCCTGAAACTGGTTGTAGTTGGTGGCGTCGATCTCGACGTCGATGCCGAGTTTCCGCCACTGGTTGACGAACCACTGAAAACGCAGGCGTCCCTGGGGCGATGTATCCGACGTGTCGAAGGTGAGACGCAGAGGCTCCCCGGTTGCGGGATCGACCCCCCCCCGGTAGCCCGCCTCCACCAGGAGCAAGCGGGCGCGTTCGAGATCGACGTGCCGGTAGGGGTTCTGGTAGTCGGCGTCGTAACCGAAGAGACCGGGCGGCAGCGGGCCCTCTGCGGGAACGCCACGCCCGTTCTGGAAGAGCCGCGCGTACTCCCTCGAGTCGATCGCGAGACTCATCGCCTGTCGCAGCCCGCGCCCGCTCGCCGTTGCCGAGGCGCCCACCACCGGGTCGTCCATGTTGAAGCCGATGTAGTACACCGCCGGGCGCACGGTCTTCGCAAGCTCGATTCCGCGCGCCGCCATTTCGGGCGAGATCCGGTCCTCTAGCACCACGCTGTCAAAGCTCTCTTTCGCGATTCCCGACGCATCGTAGTAGCCCTGGAGGAACTTGTTGAAACGCGGGATCGATTCGCGCTCGCGGATGAATTCGACGCGCTCGAGGAAGGGAAGCGGCTGACCGACGGTCTGCGGGTCGAGCCTCCCAGCCTCGGCATCGCCGGCCTCCCCCTCCGAGGGATAGGTGGCTCCCGGTGCCTTCCACTCCGGGTGCTGGACGCCGTACCAGTTGGGATTCGCTTCGAGGACGATCTTCGCCTCCTTGTCGTAGGACGCAACGACATAGGGGCCCGACCCCACCGGGTGATCCGCAAAACGCTCGCGGTCGCCCTCCCCGTTCCAGTACTCGACCGCCTCAAAGGGCACGGGCGTCGTGAAGGGCATCGCAAACCAGTAGAGCAACTGGGGATAGGGCTCTGCCAGGATCACTTCGAGACGGCTCACGTCGGGCGTCCGAATGCCCGCGACGCCGCCGGCTCTTTGGTACTGCTCGCGAATCGGAAGCCCGGCGAAGCCCTCTTCCTCGGCGCGGAGTGCGCCGAGGCGCTCGCGAAAGCCGCCAAAGCCCTCGATGCTCGAGAAGGGCTCATACACCGGGCTGTTGACTGCCGGGTCCGCGATCCGCATGAGTTGGAAGGCGAAGTCCTGGGACTCGATGGCGCGCGTCCTTCGGCCCTCGCCCCCAAGACCGAAGCTTTCGTCCTCGGCGAAGACCAGGTCGGGCCGCAGGTCGAAGCGGTAGCGCACGCGCCCACCGGCGATCGCTTCGGGCTCGGGGATGCTCTTTGCCAGCCCGGGGATCAGCTCGAAGGGTCGCTTCAGGTAGTGGTACTCGAGAAGCGTGTCGTAGACGTTGCCGGTGATGGCGTGGGCCGAAGTGGTGTACGCCACCGCCGGGTCGAGGCTCCGCGGCGCATCGACAAACGAGGTGTAGAGGACCTTCTTGCTCCCCTCGGAGTCGGGATAAGGATTGTTTCCGCAGCTCGCGCTGGCAAGCGCCAGGCAGCCTACCGCGACGAGGCGGTGGCGCAGCGTCGGCTCGGATCGCATGGAACGCCGCATCCCTCCAGACTCAAGAGCGATCCTGTTGTAGCACGAAAGCTTCGTCCGAGAGGCTGGGATCGAGTTCGACCGATTCGAAGTCGATCGACGTGCGCGCATCGTCTCTGGGGAATTCGAAGGCCACCTCGAAGGCAAAGCGGCCTCCCTCGATCTGACGATAGGCATCAAAGCGCGCCTCGAAGGCGAGCACGCCGCGGGGGTCGAAACGCTGCAGGTGCCGCAGTTGCCCGAGTGCATCGAAGCCGAAGACCTCGCGACGCCCACCGGGGGCCGCAAAGATGACTTCGATCCCCTGACCCTGCGCGCCCCGGGCTTCGCGCTGCAAGAAACCGGGACTCGGCTGGGGCACCCCCAGCAGCAAGGTGACCGCTTCGGCGGGGGCGAGGTCGATGCGGGCCAGACGCCCCAGGAGCCCCGGGTCCACCTCCCCTCGCACGATGCGGCCCCGGGAGACATCGAGCCACTCGAAGTGTTGGCCGTCGGTGGCGAGAACCCCGGCCACCTGGCCAAAGAGCCCCTGGATTTCCACGCGAAGACTGGCGGGACGCCGCAGCAACAGCCGCTGGGGCGCACGGAAGCGGAGGTCGGGAGAATCCACCGCGAGTCGCGCCGTGGCGCGCAGCGAGTGGCGTGCCTTCGCGGTGCCGGCCAGCGCCTGCATCCACCGGAGGGGCCGCGGATCGTCCGCCGCCAGCGGCGGCGCCGGCACCACAGTCGGCGTCTGGCATCCCGCGATGACGAGCGCGGTCCCGAAGAGTGCGCACCACCCGCCCCGCTTCACGGACGGTCCAATTCCTTCTTCAGCGCATCGAGCTTCTCCAGCAGGTCGGGCTGCTCTTCGGGCCGAATTTCGAGCCGCACAGCTTCTTCATAGAACTCGAGCGCGCGCTCCCGTTCTTCGAGCAGGAGGTAGACGTCGCCCAGGTGCTCGGAAACCACCGGGTCTCCCCCGGTGAGTTCCGCCGCGCGCACCAACTCGGCCTCGGCCTGTTCGAGATAGGCCTGGGCGTCGCCATGGCGACCGGCCCGCGAGAGCGGCCGGGCGCGCATGTAATAGACCCAGCCGAGGCTGTCGAGGATGTATCCATCGTTGGGGCGCAGCTCGAGAGCGCGACGAATCATCCTCTCGGCGGTGTCGAGATTCTCTCCGCGTTCGACCCAGCTGTACGCGATGAAGTTCAGCGCCTGGGCGTGGTCCGGATCGATCTCGAGAACTCGAAGCATCATCTCGATGGCCGCATCGATCAGGCGAGACGGCGGGGCCCCGTAGAGCACTCCCATCTGGTAGAGGATTTCGGCGTCGTCGGGATGCTTCTGGCCCAGGGCTTCGAGGATCGAGAGGCCCGCCTCGAGTTGATTGAGCCTCGCGTAGAGCGCCGCCGTGTGAAAATCGAGAGCGCGGCTGGGCCGCAGGGATCGCACCGCTTCTACCTCGGCGAGCGCCCGGCGATAGTCGCCCTGCTCCTCGTAGATCGTGGCGAGTTGAAGCCGCGCGTCGGGATACAGCGCGGATCCGATGGGAACGCTGGCGAAGGTCTCGA
>CAJXIC010000283.1 GCA_913054385.1 uncultured Pseudomonadota bacterium | reverse complement strand
GAACGCATCGATCCCGCCGACGCACTGGGCGACCGCCGTCGCGAATACGTTTCGGCGATGCAGGTTCAGGCCGACTGTCCGCTGGTGGGCAAGACCGTCGAAGCGGCCGGCCTGCGCCAGCTCGAGGGCCTCTTCCTCGTCGAAATCAACCGCCAGAGGCATATTCTAACCCCGGTCTCACCGGACGAGGTCCTGCTGGCCGGCGACCTGCTGGTGTTCGCCGGCGTGGTCTCGACGATCATCGACCTCCAGCGCATTCGGGGCCTGGTTCCGGCGCCGGAAGAAGAGCAGCCGGCCCTCTTTGATCCCGACCATCGGCTGGCCGAAGCCGTGGTCTCGTCTTCGTCGCCGCTGGTGGGCACCAGCATCCGCGACGCGAATTTTCGCACCGTCTACGACGCCGCGGTGATCGCGGTGCATCGAAACGCCGAACGTCTCGGCGGAAAGATCGGTCAGATCGTGCTGCGGCCCGGCGACACGCTGCTCTTGCAATGCGCCCCGGGGTTCATGCGCGCTCACCGCAACAGCCCGGACTTCTACCTCATCAACGAACTCGAGGGCCAAGCTCGCCCGCGGCACGAGCGCGCCGGCCTCTCGGTCGCGATCCTGGTGTGCATGCTGGCGGCGGTTTCGACCGGCCTCGTGCCGATTGCCATCGCCGCCCTCCTCGCCGCCGGAACCCTGGTCCTCACCCGCTGTCTGACGGGACCCCAGGCCCGAGCCAGCGTCAATTGGTCGATCCTGATGGTGATCGGCGCCGGTCTCGGGATCGCGACGGCGATGGTCAAGACCGGCGCAGCCGGGACACTTGCGGGCCTGGTGGCAGCCACGGTTGGCGAGTACGGCCCGCTCGCCGCGCTGGCCGTGATCTACTTCCTGTGCCTGGTGCTGGCAGAGATGCTCCACCACGCCGCCGCCGTCGCCATCGCCTTCCCCATCGCCATCGCCACCGCAGCCCAGGTCGGCGCCGATCCTCGCGCCTTTGTGATTGCGGTGGTGGTGGCCGGAGCCTGTGCCTTCGCTTCGCCGGTGACCTACCAGACCCACCTGATTGTCTACGGCCCGGGCGGCTACCGCTTCGGCGACTTCGTGCGCGCGGGGCTGCCACTCGACCTGATCACAGCCGCCATCGCCCTCACGGTGATTCCGTGGGTCTGGCCCCTCTAGCCGTCTGACGCGGCGCGGCGAAACCCGCCCCGCTCCGGGAATCGAGACGCGGCTCGGCCAGAAATTTTTGGCCCCAGGCGCTTGCTCGCGAACCGTTTCCGGCCGATGAGCCTCCAACGGGTCACGGCATGCGTGGATTCAGCCCCAATCCACTGTGCGTATACCCCGAATAAGCCTTTGAAATCCCTCGCATTTTACTGATTTCACAAAAACCACTAGAAAAGGCTGGAATTTTTTTCCTGCAGGGACCATTATGAGGCGTCGCTGGCGCGCCCCCCACGGACCCAGAACCAGTTTCGCAGTGTTCTCGCCGCTCTTCAGCGATCAGGCGGCTTTGGAGTGGATCGGGGCAGGTAAAATGCGGGCGACCGACGAGGCGCCCCTGAAAGCGGTTCAGGCCGACCCACGGGTCGAAGCTCCTGCCGAAACCAAGCCGAAGCGGTTCCGCAGCACCCAAACGATTCAATCGCCGCGACGACGCAACGCGGCATAAATAACCGAAACCAGGTCGGGCGCCATCCGGATTCATCCCGGAATCGCACCGGCCATCGGAGAGGAAAGATCGGTGAAGGCCGACAAGAAAAAAGAAACGACCAAGGAGCTGACCTCCTCGAAGAGCGCGACCGGAGCGACCCCCGCGGTCGCCGCCGAAGAACTCGACCCGGGTCGAGAGCGCCGACCGCTCGAGTCCTATTTCCAGGAGATCGGCGGTACGCGCACCCTGCGCCGCGAAGAGGAGGTTGTCCTCGCCAAGGAGCTCGAGGCCGCGACCGCCGACCTGCGCGAGGCCCTCTACGGAATTCCGCTCTCGGCGAAGCACGTCGTGGCGCGTTGGGACGAACTGCGCGCCCTCTCCCACACGGGGGCGAAGCTCTCCGAGTCGGTGGGCGACGAGGAGACCGGCGAGATCGCGGCGCGCGTCGAACGGGCCGCAAACCGGCTGCGCAAGCATCTTGCGGACCGCGAGCCCCAGGTTGCAAGGGCCGCAGGCCGCTACACGAAGGCCCTCGAGGGGACCGACGTGAAGATCGCGAAGGACATGGGCGGTGCGCGCCTCTCGCTGGCGTTGCTGCTCGAGCTCCGCGACAACGCACTGCGCTTCTCACGAGAAATGCGGCGGGCCCGCGCACGCACCCGAAAACTCGAACAACTCGAGCACGAAGCCGGGATCACGAAGAAACACTTCATGGAATCGGTCGACTCGGTCGAACGCGCGCACGACGCGATGACGAACGTGAAGAACCGCTTCATCGAGCACAACCTGAAGCTCGTCGTCGCGATCGCAAAGGACTACCGAAACCTCGGGCTGTCGTTCCCGGATCTGATCCAGGAGGGAAACCTCGGCCTGATTCGCGCAGTGGAGAAGTTCGACCACCGCCGCGGCTTCAAGTTCTCGACCTACGCCGTGTGGTGGATCCGACAGGCCCTCGTGCGAGCGATCCAAAATCACAGCCGAACCATCCGGCTTCCGTCACACGTCCACGACCGGCTGCAGCGCAGCCAGCGCGTGCGCGCCGAACTCACCGGAAAGCTCGGCCGCGACCCGACTCCGGCCGAACTCGCACCGGCGCTCGGCACCGACACCGATTCGCTCGAGGCCCTCGACCGGCTCTCGCGCGAAGCGATCTCGCTCGAATCGAATGTCGCGGGGACCGAGAAACGCCTCGAGGATTTCGTCGCCGATCCCAGTTCCGAACCGCCGGACGGTGGGATCGACGACGACCGCATGCGCTCGGGCGTCGGGACGCTGATCGGCACCCTGACCTCGCGCGAGCAGCTGATCCTTCGGCTTCGCTACGGCCTCGGCGGCGAAGAAGAGCACACCCTCGAGCAGATCGGGCAATCGCTGGGGCTCTCCCGCGAACGCGTCCGCCAACTCGAAGCGCGTGCGCTGAAGAAGCTGCGCGAGACCCAGCCGGCCCAGCGCCTGCATCCAATTCTCGAGCCCTAGCCTCGCAGCGCGAAGAAGAGCAGGCAGCCGCCGCCTACGGCCCAGTCGTAGTAGGCGAAGGCGTAGAAGGCGCGGCGCTCGAGTAGCCAGACGAACGAGCGGAGCGCCACCAGGCCAGCGAAAGCCGCGGCGGCGAAGCCGACGGCGAGCGCCATCCAGGGGATGGCCACGCCCGCTGCGAGATCCGGAAGCACGAGGACGGCGGCCCCGGAAATCGCGATCACGCCGAGCAAAAACGAGAACTCGGCGGCCGCCATCGGAGCCACGCCAAGGGCCAGCGCCACGACCACGGTGGTGCCACTGCGTGAAATTCCGGGCAGGATTGCGAAGGCCTGGGCGATCCCGATCAGCAGGGCTGCGCGAAAGTCCGGCTCGGGCTGCTGCGCGCGGGCCAGGCTGGTGCGGGTCGTAAAGAGCAGGCAGCCCGTCACGATCAATCCGGCGGCCGCAAAGGTCGGACTCGCAAAGGCCTCTTCGATGGCATGGCGGAAGAAGCCACCCACGACCACGGCCGGCAGGGTTGCCACGACGAGCTTTGCGGCGTAGCGCCAGGCATCCGGGCGGCCTGCTAAGAGGCCCCGCAACAGTTCGGCG
>CAJXIC010000282.1 GCA_913054385.1 uncultured Pseudomonadota bacterium | reverse complement strand
CTCTTCGAATTTGAGGGCGTAGGGCTGCGCTTCAGCGAAGGCGCACTGGCTGCGGTCGCGCGCAAAGCGCTGAAGCGAAAGTCCGGGGCCCGCGGCCTGCGCGCGATTCTCGAGAAGGCGATGCTCGACGTGATGTACGAACTTCCGTCGCGCGACAACGTAGAGGAGTGTGTGGTCGGTGAGGAGGTGATCGAGCAGGGAGCCGATCCCCTGCTGGTGATCAAGGCGGAAGCGGAGACGGCCTGAGGTTGGTTCGGGGATCTTCCGGGGGGGCGGGTCCCATCATGAAGAGGCGAGGAGAGGCGCAACATGGCGATCATTCGGGACAAAGACGAGACAGGGGATGCCGACGCCGGCTCGACGAAGCCGGAACGCCGGCTCGTCCCGCTGATGCCGCTACGCGACATCGTCGTATTTCCGCACATGGTGGTGCCGCTCTTCGTGGGCAGGGCGAAGTCGATCCAGGCGCTCGAGGACGCGGTGGCGGGCAACCGCGAACTTCTCCTGGCGGCGCAGAAGCACGCGGGACAGGACGAGCCCGGGCCCGAAGACATCCATCGCATCGGGACACTCGGCTCGATCGTGCAGCTCCTGCGGCTCCCGGACGGCACCGTAAAGGTGCTGGTCGAGGGGAAGGTGCGTGCACGCATCGAGTCCTTCGAGGAGGAGTCCGCGTACTTCTCCTGCGAAATCGTGGAACTCGCCGACCCCAGCGAGATCAGCGTCGAGTCCGAGGCCCTGGTGAGGACCGTCCACAGCGCCTTTGAAGGCTACGTGAAGCTCAATAAGAAGGTGCCCCAGGAATTGCTCAACTCGGTTTCGGCGATCCTTGAGCCCGGGCGCCTCGCCGACACGATCGTTGCGCATCTGAACCTGAAGCTCGAGGAGCGGCAGCAGGTGCTCGAGGCCAGTGATCCGCACCGCCGGCTCGAAAACGTCTACGCCCGCATGCAGGCAGAAGTCGAAGTCCTCGAGGTCGAGCGAAAGATCCGGGGCCGCGTCAAGAAGCAGATGGAGCGCTCCCAGAAGGAGTACTACCTGAACGAGCAGATGCGGGCGATCCAGAAGGAGCTCGGCGATCGCGACGACGCGAAGAACGAGATGGCCGAACTCGAGGAGCAGCTCGCGGCGAAATCCATGCCCGACGACGCACGCGAACGCGCCGAGAAGGAGATCCGCAAGCTCAAGATGATGTCGCCCATGAGCGCCGAAGCGACGGTCATTCGCAACTACATCGACTGGGTGATCGCGCTGCCATGGGACGAGTGTCGCGAGGAGGAGAAAGACATCGGGCGCGCCGAGCAGGTCCTTAACGAAGACCACTACGGGCTGGAAAAGCCCAAGGACCGGATTCTCGAGTACCTCGCGGTTCAGACCCTGGTCGAGAAGATGCGCGGTCCGATTCTCTGCTTCGTGGGCCCGCCGGGCGTCGGCAAGACCTCCCTGGGGAAGTCGATCGCCCGGGCGACCGACCGCGACTTCGTGCGGGTGAGCCTCGGCGGCGTGCGGGACGAGGCCGAAATTCGCGGTCACCGCCGTACCTACATCGGCGCCCTCCCCGGAAAAATCCTGCAGTCGCTGAAGAAGGCGGGGTCGAGCAACCCGGTCTTCGTGCTCGACGAAGTCGACAAGATGTCGATGGACTTTCGGGGGGATCCCTCGGCGGCATTGCTCGAGGTCCTCGATCCCGAGCAGAACCATTGCTTCAACGATCACTACATGGATCTCGATTACGATCTGTCGCGGGTGATGTTCGTATGCACGGCGAATACGCTGCACGAGATTCCAAGGGCGCTTCAGGATCGAATGGAAGTGATCCAGCTCCCGGGCTACGTGGAGCAGGAGAAGTTGCAGATCGCGAAGGCGCATCTCGAGTCGAAGGTGATCGAGCGCAACGGCCTGCTGCCCGAGCAGATCTCCTTCACCGATGCCGCGATCCTGGAGGTCATTCGGCACTACACCCGCGAGTCGGGTGTTCGCAACCTCGAACGGGAATTGGCTTCGATCTGTCGCAAGGTCGCGCGCCTGCGGGTGACGGCGGGGGAGGCGGCGAAGCCCGTTCGGATCACCCCGAAACTGGTAAAGAAGTTCCTGGGCATGCAGCGCTTCCGCTTTGGAAGAACCGAGGAGAGCGATCGCGTCGGGCTGTGCACCGGGCTCGCTTTCACGGAGACCGGCGGCGAACTGCTGCAGATCGAAGTCGCCGTCACCGCGGGCTCGGGAAAGCTGCAGGTCACCGGTCGGCTCGGGGAAGTGATGCAGGAGTCGGCGAACGCGGCTCTTTCCTACATTCGCACCCGCTCGAAGCAACTCGGCCTGACCCGCGACTTCTACTCGAAGGTCGACATCCACATCCACGTCCCGGATGGCGCAACGCCGAAGGACGGACCGTCTGCGGGGATCACCCTCGCGACGGCCATCGCCTCGGCGTTGACGCGGATCCCGGTGCGGGCGAGCGTCGCGATGACCGGTGAGATCACACTCCGCGGTCGCGTGCTCGCGATCGGTGGGCTGAAGGAAAAGCTGATCGCCGCCCATCGGGGGGGCGTGACAACGGTTCTGGTACCGAAGGAGAACGAGAAGGATCTGGTCGAGCTCCCCGCGCAGATCAAGAAGACTCTCGAGATCCAGTTGGTCGAGCACATGGACGAGGTGCTGAAGGCAGCGCTCGCCGCCGAACCCGCCGACTTCATGCGCGATGGCGTTCACGAGATCGACGACATCCACGAGGTGCAGACGGTGCCGGCGGTGCCGACGATTTCACCGACGGACGTCCCGCATCCCGCCGGAGTGAATTGAGAACCCGGCCCGCCGCAGGGTGACCGGTTCCCGTGTGGGCGCGTAGCTCAGCTGGTTAGAGCACCTCGTTTACACCGAGGGGGTCCGCGGTTCGAGTCCGTGCGCGCCCACCAGGACCCGGTCTCAGAAGAGCGAAGGGGCCTCGCCCGCGGCCTCCGCGAGGCAGCGTGGACCATCGTTTCGGGGATCGTTGACCCAGGAGTCGACGATCCGGTCTTCGAGCCAGGCGGGTGGGCTCGGCGCCAGCAGCCGCGACAGCTTTCGCGGGTCGGTTTCCTCGGGGTCGAGCCAGGCGTCGAAGTCCTCGGGTCGCAGCAAGACGGGCATGCGACCGTGTACCGGGCGCACCACCGCGTTGGCTTCGAGCGTGAGCAGGGTGCAGGACTCGATGATTCCGCCACCGGGAGCCACCCAGGAATCGTAGAGTCCGGCGATGGCGAGCATCTCGCCGTCGCGGCGGCGGAAGCAGTGGGGGACGTGCCCGCGGTTGCGCGCGGTCCATTCGTAGAACCCGTCGGCGGGTACGATGCAGCGACGCTGGCTGAAGGCGTCCTGGAAGGCGGGCTTTTGCGCCGCGGTTTCCGAGCGCGCGTTGATCAATCGCTCGCCGATCGAGGGGTCTGCGGCCCAGTGGGGGATCAAGCCCCAGCGCCGGAGACCCAGTTGCCGACCGGCCTCTCCCGCCTGGATCGTGGCGATTTCCTGGGAGGGAGCCACGTTGTAGCGGGGCGCTAGCGCCTCAACGCCCGTCAGGTCGAAGGCCTCGGCCAGCTTCGACGCCGGGCTGGTTACGAGGAATCGGCCACACATGGGAGCGGGAGGCTAGCCCGGAACGGGCCCCCGAGGTCTTTCGGGGTGGTTTGCCGGCGGGTCGGCACGCAGCGCCGGTGACCTGCCCCCGTTGTGAGTACCAGGGGTT
>CAJXIC010000281.1 GCA_913054385.1 uncultured Pseudomonadota bacterium | reverse complement strand
ACGGCATACGAGATGATCTGGTGACTGGAGTTCAAACGTGTGCTCTTCCGATCTTGCCGGGTGCTCGTCACCGGAGGCTCGGGGGGCATCGGTCTGGCGATCGCGCGAGATTTTCGCGACGCCGGTGCTCGGGTGCATATCACGGGAACGCGGGGCGGGGCGGGCGATTACGACGAAGACCTGTCGGATTTTGAATTCGCTTCGCTCGACGTGCGCGACACCCAGGCGGTGGAGGCCCTTGCCGCGTCCTTCGAGGACCTCGACGTGCTCGTGAACAACGCCGGGGCGAACCTGATCGCGCGCAACGAATGGGAGCCCGATGTCTTCGAGGAGTCGGTGGCGATCAATCTCTTTGGTGCCTTCCGGCTCGCGGTTCGCTGCAAGCCTCTGCTCGCCGCGAGTGGGCTCGGCGGCGGCGGCTCGGTTCTCAACGTGGCGAGCATGTCGGCGTTTATCGCGGTGCCCTTCGTGCCGGGTTATGGCGCGGCAAAAGCCGGGTTGGTGCAGATGACCAAGAACCTCGGCGTGGCGTGGGCGAAGGAAGGGGTCCGGGTCAATGCCGTGGCCCCGGGGATCGTCGATACGCGCATGACCGCCGGGATGAAGGGTGTTGAGGTCCTCGAGAAACCCGAGTTGGAGAGGACCGCCATGGGTCGCTACGGCCTCCCGGAAGAAATTGCGCCGGCGTTCCTCTTCCTGGCGAGCCCGGCGGCGCGCTTCATCACCGGGACGACGCTGTGTGTGGATGGAGGTTATGGTGCGAACTGAAACCCGAGGAGAACAAACGGCATGAAGCTCGCGATCACGGCGCCGTACCAGATGGCGCCCATCGAAGAGGGGGCCTACGCCTCAGATTTTGCGAAGCTGGCCGAGGATCTCGGCTTCGAATCGCTGTGGGTGGTCGAGCACGCGGTGATGTGCGTCGAAACCAAATCGGTGTACCCCTACGCCCCGAGCGGGCGCTCGCCCTTTGGTGCCGATGTGAACCAGCCCGATCCGCTGATCTGGCTGACCTGGGCGGCGGCCGCAACCAAGCGGATCCGCCTGGCCACCGGGATCCTGATCCTGCCCCAACGCAATCCCGTGGTGCTCGCGAAGGCCCTCGCTTCCCTCGACCGACTCTCGGGGGGCCGCTTGATGCTCGGCATGGGGGTGGGCTGGGTGCGCGAGGAGGCCGAAGCCGTGGGGGTCTGCTTCGAGAACCGCGGGCGCCGCGCCAACGAGGCCATCGACGTGATGCGTACCCTTTGGCGCGAACCTGTCGCCAGTTTTGACGGCGAGTTCACCCATTTCGACCGCGTGGTGAGTGCGCCGAAGCCGGTGCAGGCCGGCGGGGTGCCGATCATCGTGGGGGGGCACAGCAAGGCCGCAGCCCGCAGGGCGGGCAGGCAGGGGGACGGCTTCTATCCGCTGGGGGTCGATCTCGATGGCATGCAGGAACTCCGCGCCGTAATGCAGGAAGCGGCGCGCGAAGCCGGCCGCGATCCGGCCGCCATCGAAATCACCATGGGGGGCGCTGCAAACCCCGAACTGGTGGCCGCCTACGAGGCGGCGGGTGTCCACCGCATGCTGCTCTTCCCTTCGTCGGGCGATCTCGGAAAAATTCGCGCGGATCTCGAAGCCTTCTGTCGCGAAGTCGCGTCCACGTCATGAGTGCGGGCGAAGACGGGTTCGCATTTCGGCCCGAGTTCTACGAATTGGCGCTGCGCTACGCGAGGGGTGCCGATCGCCGGGACTACGCAGCGGTGGGGGCGCTCTTTGTTGCCGATGGGCGGATCGTCGGCCGCCGCGGCGACGCCGAGACGGCCGAGCCTCTCTACTTGATGGAGGGACGCGAAGCCATCGTCGCCGGGCTGCGCGGTCTCGAGCGTTTCGAAAAGACTTCGCACCTGGTGGCGAACCAATTGGTCGAGATCAAGGGCGACACGGCGACGGGCGAAACCTACTGCACGGCCCACCACATTTACCGCGAAGACGGTGACGCCCGAAACCTCAGCATGGCGATCCGTTACCAGGATCGCTTCGCGAAGGAGGGTGGCGACTGGCGCTTCGCCGAGCGCGTGCTGGTGATCGACTGGGAGCGCGACCAACCCCTCGGCGAGAAGGGCTGGGTGTAGGAGCATTTGTTCGGGCGGTCTCAGCGCGCGCCCACGAAGTCACGAAAGGCAAGTCTCGTGGAAAAACTGGTCTACCTGCTGCGAACGAACGGCGACGGCGACGCGCTGCGCGAGGCGCTCCTGGGCGAAAGTGTTCCCGCACTTCGCGGTGAGGGCGCGCGGCGTCTGACGGTCTGCGTTTCGGATGGCGCAGTCACCCGCGAGGGGGCGCCGCGTATCGCGCAACTCGATCCAAAGATCGCCGCCGAGGTCTGCTTCTGGCTCGAGAATTCCGATGACCGCGCGGGATGCGAAGCGATTCTCGGCGCCAAGGCCGAGGCCATCGAGGGATACCTTGCGCTGGAGTCGGTGCCGATCGTCTCGGAGGAGCGGCTTCGCTGCGATGGCAAGCGGAGCCGGGGCTTTACCCTCGTTACCGCGATCACGAAGCTCCCGTCGATCGACTACGAGACCTTCCTTCGCATCTGGCACGAGGACCACAAGCTGGTCGCCCGGGAAACCCAGCGCAGCTTCAGCTACGTGCGCAACACCCTCGTGCGATCGCTCACGGACGGGGCTCCGGGCTTTGCCGGGATCGTCGAGGAAGGGTTCCCGATCGAGGCCCTCGGCGATCAACGGGTCTGGTACGACTCGCCGGACGACGAGGCGATCTTCGAGGCGAATCGCGCGCGCATGATGGAAAGTTGCCAGCGCTTTCTCGACCTTGGCGCCATCGACAGCCACCCGATGTCGGAGTACCTGCTGCCCGATTGAGCCGAGCGCTTCGAGGCCGACGCGATCCCGAACCTCTCAGTCGCGGGAGGGGTCTCGTTTGCCGCTCGGCACTTCGTGCAGGCCCGGGTGTCCCTGGGGAGGGACGGCTTCGTCGTGTTCGTCGTAGTGGGTGCCGCAACTCGCGCAGTAGTGGAAGCGCTTGCGCTTGCAGCGCGGGCAGGCACTCGTGCCAGGAGCCTTGCCGGCTTCGCGACCGAAGAAGTAGCCGAGGGCGAAGAAGAGGAGACCGGCGAGCGCGGCGAGGGCCGTCATCGGGTGATCCTTTCCATTCGGTGTAAGCGAGCATTGCGTTGGAGGCGAGACGGCTCCGAGAGCCCAAGCTTGAGAGTAGCGCCGCGGAAGCGAAGCCGGACGCTCCCACGGAGATCGGGTAGCCTCGACGGGACCCGTCGCAGACTGAGCGGAGTGACTGGAAGTGGTAAAAGTCGGCATCGCCCTGGGGCGGTTGCACCCGAGTAGGCACCTCGAAGCCGTCCTCGAGGCCGAGAAGCTCGGCTTCGAATCCGCTTGGCTGCCGGAGCACCTCGTGTTTCCCGTCGCCATGCAGGGTTCGCCGCTAGCCGGCGACGATCACCCGCCGGTGCCGCCCACCACGCCGGTCTACGACGCCTTCGCCTACCTCTCGTTTCTCGCCGGGCGCACCGAGAGGTTGCGGCTCGGCACCCATGTCTACCTGCTCGGGTTGCGGCATCCCTTCATTGCAGCGCGCGCGGTCCAGACCCTCGACATCGTCTCCGGTGGCCGGGCGGAGTTCGGAATTGGTGCGGGCTGGCTCGAAAGCGAATGGCACGCCGCGGGGCTCGACCCGAAGACGCGGGGTCGGCGGCTGGACGAGGCC
>CAJXIC010000280.1 GCA_913054385.1 uncultured Pseudomonadota bacterium | reverse complement strand
TCAATCGCCCCTGTGCACGGTACGCGGCGCCGTCACGACCTGCCAACGGCCACGCAATCAACGCACGAAGAGCGAGCGCAGTGCAACGCGCCGCAAATTTCCGGCAGCGTCACCGCTCACCTGCTCGTAGCGCGATTCGAGTTCTGCGAGCCGCGCTTCCACCGGACCGATCTCCCAACACACAGCTGCGGGTAGGCTCTCGAGGGGCGGGCCCTCGATGTTGAGGACGCAGATGTCGCGGTGTTCGACGGCGTCGCCGCGGCCTTCGGGGTCTTCGAACCAGCGCAGGGGCAGGCCCTGGGTGCGGCACACGTAGGGGCGATCCGCGTAGATGCGGCAGCTCCCCGCGGCGTCGAGAAAGGCGCAGGCACCTTTTGCGTGGGGCTCGGCGGCCTGCAGCAAGGCGCCGTGGCGATCGCGGATATTCTCCGCCTCGATCTCGAAAACGCGCAGGTCATCGATGCAACAACCGCTGCAACCCCTGCGGCACTGAAGACGGCCGGCGTGAGCGCGTTCGAGTCGCGCTGCGCTCTGGTCGACCTCGGCATGGAGTTCGCGGAGTGCCTTTAGGGCGGCTGCCCGCCTCGCTTCTGCCGTGTCGCGCGCCGCTTCGGTCGGTTGCATCGCGATTTCCCGGCGCCATCGCGCGCCGTCGCGAGCTTCGCAGAGCCCGCCACCGGGCGCGACGCGTCTAAAGGGCGGACACCGCGTGCGCCCGCCGTCGCTCGCTCCGCCCATCCATTGGGCGGGCCCATTCAGCCCTTGAAATGCGATCGAATCGGAGGCTCCGGCAACTCAGGGCCTTGACAGCCGGTCATCTATTAAATAAACTAACGATAGTTAGTAAATTGTATCGACCGTCGGCCGCTCCTATCAAGATGTCCACAACAGCCCCCACCCCCCTCACGACCCGACGCGAACACCCGACCAAGGGCGACCGCACCGCCGCCGCGATCCTGGCCGCTGCCGAAGACCTCTTTGCCGAAAAGGGTTACGACGGCACCACCCTGCGCGACGTTGCCGACCGCGTCGGCATCCGCATTCCCAGCCTCTATAACCACTTCGAGAGCAAGGAAGCCCTCTACGGCGCGGTGCTCGAGCGCGGTCTCGGCCCGATCCTCGAGCTGCTTTCGTCGGTGGTCGCCGAGGCTCGGGCCTCGGAAGCGCCCTGGCCTCCCGAGCCGCGCCCGATCGTAGAGGCGATGCTCGCGGTCCTCGACGCGCGCCCGCAGCTGCCGCGCCTGCTCCTGCGCGAGACCCTGGCCGGCGGCACCCGCCTCTCGCCCGAACTCCGCGACTGGATCGCACCCATCTTCGAGCGCGCCGGCGAAGCCGCCGCGCGCGGTGTCGACGAGGCGCGCTTCGGAGCCGACCAGGTCACGCACCTCGTCCTCGCCATCTACCACGTGGTCGTCGGCTACTACGCGATCGCGCCGTTCTACAAGCAGCTCGGCGGGCACGACCTGCTCTCCGAGGAAGCCCGCGAGCGCCAGGCCCGCTTCGTTGCGGACCTCGTCGAAAACCTCTTCTCGCCCAACACCAGTCGCTAGCTGTGCCCAAGGAGAACCCCATGGACGTCGACATCGCCTACCTGCACTCCCCCAACTGGGTCATCGCAGACATGCACGAGCGCTTCGCCTGGCTGCGCGAGAACGATCCCGTGCATTGGTCCGAACCCGATGGCCTGTGGGTGATCTCGCGTTACGAAGACGTGGTGGCGTGCTCAAAGAACCAGGAGGTCTTCACCTCGGGCCAGGGCGTTCGCCCGGGGCTCGGGGCGAAGATCGGGCTGATCGACGAAGAGGAGCCGCGCCATGGAAAACTCCGCGGCCTGATCAACCGCGGCTTCTCGCCGCGGATGGTAAAAATCCTCGAGGAATCCTTCCTACGCATCACCACCCAGGCGATTGACTCGATTGCCTCCGAAGGCGAATGCGATTTCGTCAAGAGCATCGCGGTGCCGCTGCCGCTGCGCCTGATCGCGACGATGATCGGGATTCCGGACGAGGACTACGACCGCTTCGCCTACTGGTCCAATTCGATGATGGCCGCCGAGGGCAACAGCCACGATCCCGAAATTCTCGCGACTGCGACGAAGTCCTACATGGAGTACGCCGCCTACGTCACCGAGATCATCGAAGCGCGGCGGGCCGAGCCGCGGGAGGATCTCGTCAGCATCCTCGTGGGTGCGAAGGACGACGGCCTGCTCACCGAGTACGACGAAGACGAGAGTCGCTTTGCCGCGCACGGCGAGACCATGCACCTGGCCAACGACGAACTGATCAAATTGATGGTGATCCTGATGGTCGCGGGCAACGAGACCACGCGGAACGGGCTCTCGGGTTCGATGTCGCTGCTGATCGAACACCCCGAAGTGAAACAGCGCCTGATCGACAACCCGGCGATGATCCCCGACGCGGTCGAGGAAATGCTGCGATTGGTCACCCCGGTGCATTCCTTCGGGCGCACGGTACTCGAGGACACCGAACTGCGCGGAAAACACCTGCGCGCCGGCGACTCGATCCTGATGCTCTACGGCTCGGCGAATCGCGACCCCGACGCCTTCGAAGACCCCGATCACTTCGACATCGACCGGCGCCCCCAGCACGTCGCCTTCGGCATCGGGAGCCATTTCTGCCTGGGCGCGAACCTGGCGCGGATGGAACTGCGAGTCGCCTTCGAGGAACTGCTGCGCCGACTGCCCGACATGGCGTACGCAGACGCCGAGGGACCGGTGCTCACTCCTTCGGCGCTGGTGCGCACCTGCTCTAGGATGCAGCTTCGATTTACGCCGGAAGCCAGTTAGAAATCGCGTCGGAGAGAGCCGCCGAGCGCGCTATCCGGCGGTGACAGAAAGGACTCCGATGATCCTGGAGAAGAAGACTGTCGTCGTGACCGGGGTGGGCCCCGGACTCGGCAGTGAAGTGGCACGCGTGGCGCTGCGCGATGGCGCCAACGTCGCCATCGGCGCGCGAAACGCCGAGCGCCTCGAGAAGATCGCCGCCGAACTCGATCCCTCGGGTGAGCGGATCCTGGCGTCGCCCACCGACATCACCAACCCGGCGAGTTGCGAGCAGTTGATGGCCGCGACCGGCACGCGCTTCGGCGGCATCGACGCGGTGGTGCAGGTCGCCGCCCTCGACACCCTCTTCGGATCGCTCGAAAGCACTTCGATTGAGGATTGGCAGGCCTCGATGAACACCAACGTCATCGGAACCCTGCAACTGGTGCGCGCGGCAGCCGGACCGCTGGCAGAGCGCGGGGGCGGCGCGATCGTGCTGATCGGATCGCAGTCGATGTACCTGCCGCCGGACCTTCCGCAGATCGCCTATGCCGCCGCGAAAGGAGCTCTGGCTTCGGCCATGCTTCATATCACCCGCGAACTCGGGCCGAAGAAGATCCGCATCAACATGGTGATCCCCACCTGGATGTGGGGGCCGCCGGTCGAGGGCTTCGTCCACTGGCAGGCGAAGGAGCGCGGCGTTCCCGAGGCGGAGGTCATCGCGGAGATCACCGCGAAGATGCCCCTCGGAGAAATTCCGGCCGACGAAGACGTCGCCGAAGCCGTGGCCTTCTTCTGCTCGGACCGCGCGCGCATGATCACCGGCCAGACGCTGCTCGTGAACGCCGGCGAACTCCTGCGCTAGCCCGCCGGGCCGGGCCGGAACGGGGCCGGCCGGAAAAGGGGACGCGGAAAAGGGGACGGTTTTCCGGCCGGCCCCGTTCCGGCCCGGCCCGG
>CAJXIC010000279.1 GCA_913054385.1 uncultured Pseudomonadota bacterium | reverse complement strand
GGCTCGCGCTTAGGTGGACTCGAAAAGGAAAAAAAGAAAACCCGTCCCCGTTCTCGGCGGTCTCGGCCCGGGCTAGTGCAGGGCGCTGGGCATCAGGAGGTCGAAGGAAGCGATTCGCGCCAGGAAGGTCGAGCCGTCGCGCCGCAGCATCTCGTAATGGCCGGTCATCGAGCCAAAGGGGGTCGGCAGGGGGCAGCCCGAGGTGTATTCGAAGGTCTCGCCCGGGGCGAGTTCGGGTTGCTCACCCACCACGCCCTCGCCGCGGACCTCTTCGACCCGGCCGGTCGCGTCGTGGATCAGCCACTGGCGGGCCTGGAGGGTCAGGGTTTCGTCGCTCTCGTTCGAGATGCGAATGGTGTACAGGAAAAACCAGCGACCGGTTTCGGGGCTCGAGTGAGGCGGCGAATAGCGCGCTTCGACCGAGACCCGCAGGCCATCGGTCAGGGCCTCAGAAGTGGTGACGGGGAACGCTTCTTCGGGCATCGCCCCTGAGGCTAGCACCCGGCGGTGCGCCCCCTTTCGCGGGCGGCGGCTATGCTCGGCCCATGGCGATCCGCGCAATCGTCTTCGACCTCTTCGATACCCTCGTGGATCTCTCGATGGAGAGCCTTCCGCGCACCCGGGTGGGCGGCCGGGAGTTTCCCTCGACCCTCGAAGGCCTTCACCGTGCGGCCACCGAGGGTGGGATGCGTCCAGACCTCGACCTCGAGGAGTTCGCGGCTGTCTTGCTCGATATCGACCGCGCGCACCGCAAGACACGCCACGCCGAAAACCGTGAGTTCCCCACCATTGAACGCTTCGAGATTCTCTGCGACCGCCTCGATCTGCACGCCCCGGGGCTCCCCGAGGCTCTGACGCAGATCCACATGAAATTGCTCCGCGGCTGCGCCTCGCTGCCGGGGCATCATCCCGAAGTGCTCCGCGCGCTGCGACGCCGCGTGCCGCTCGCGCTGTGTTCGAACTTCAGCCACTCCGAGACGGCCCTCGCCATTCTCGAGGATTACGGCCTCGCCCCGCATCTCGACGTCGTCGTCATTTCCGAGGACGTGGGCTTTCGCAAGCCCGATGCGTCGATCTTCGAAATCGTTCTCGAGCGACTCGGCGTGGCCCCCGGCGAGGCGCTGCACGTCGGCGACAACCTCGACGCCGACGTGGGCGGAGCCTCTGGTGCTGGAATGCAGACGGCCTGGCTGACGCGCCGGGTGCGCGACCCGTTACGCCGCCTCGAAGCCCATGACGGCAAGGCGCCCCAGTACGAGATCGGCGATCTGGGAGAGCTCGCGGCCCTCGTCGACGCGGCCTGACGCACGCTCGGCCGTGCGCGACCGCGCTACAAGGGAACGACCGGAATCGGTTCCGCGAGCACGAAGAGAAAGACGTGGTAGACGAGCACCGTGGTGTAGAGAAGCAGCAAGCCCTTGAGGCCGAGCCGCGCCAGTCGGAAGTTTTTGTGGACGGTGAGGAACAGGAGCCAGACACCGACGATCGCGCACTTCGCGGCGACGAAAACAAAAGGGCCGTGGCCCAGCAGCCAGGACATCAGCGGGTTTCCCTCGATGCCCCCGCGTCCGACCCAGTCGAGCGTGAAGTAGGCGTCCGCCACGTTGATCAAGACGATCGCCAGCAGCAGGATGGCATCGCCCACGCGATAGCGATCGACGTAGAGACCGTCGCGCTCGGCATCCCGGCGCGCGTCGGTGCGCCGCCCGGGTGAACGCAGGGCATCGGCCCAGCGCGTGCGCCGACGCCGCCGCTCGGCGCTCTGGCGCCTTCGCGGAAGGGGGCCGCTGGTAGCGCCCTCCGCTTCGATCGCACTGCTCTCGAAGGCGTGGCATTCCTGCGACGGCTGCACGTCTCCCCCTGGCCTCCCTATCGGTCGCCTCGGCCAGCAACTCGAGCGAATTCTCGGTGTGGCGCCAGGGAGGGGCTTCTAGTTGCCGTCCGGGATCAGGATTGCGCGCGCGTGCTCGGTATCGAAATATTCACGCACTTCGGCGATCAGGCCGCCGCGTAGCACGAGCAAGAAGTGATATTCCTGTTCGTAGCGCTGCCCGCTGGCGTGCAGGCCGTGGCCCCGGGCTTCGACGGCCACCCGGTCTGGCTCGGCGGTCGTCCCCCGGAGTTCGAAGTTCAGCCCATCCGGGAAGGCTCCCAGCAGGCCTTCGCACAGCGCGCGCACGGCGGCTCGCGGGTGCCGTCCCGAAATGGGGAGCGAACCGGCTGTCCACACCGTGGCGTCCTCGGTGTAGAGCGAGAGGATGCGGTCGGCGTCTCCGCTCGAGAGCGCCTCCAGAAAATCGGCAGCCAGCTGCCTCGAAGCATCGATTTCGTCCGGCATTGGCTTCCCTCCCCCCTGCGTGCGATACCGCGATCTTGGAGACCCGGATCCTCAAGTGCAACCCCGCCACCTCGTGCAGGCGAAGCGGTATGCTCTGCTCGCTTCGCGGCGCGCGGCGATTTCGGCCGGCACCGGCTTGGGAGCAGTCCGGGCCTGGAACCCACGCACAGGGGGCAACATGGCGATTCGGTGGTTTCTCGCGCTTTCGACGCCGATCTGGCTCGGCTACGGGATCTACTGCTTCCTCGAGCCGGGTTCGCTTGCAGGCGCTGCCGGGATCGAGGCGCTGACCGCCACCGGCACCACCGAATTGCGCGCGATGTATGGCGGGCTGCAGGCCGCCCTCGGCGTTCTCTGCCTCTGCGGTGTCCTTTGGGTGTCGATGCGGCGTCCGGCCCTCGTCGCGCTCTCGTTCATGACCGGTGGGCTCGCGCTGGCACGCTTCGCCGCGGCCTTCGTCGATGGCAGCTTCGGCGAGTACTCGAACTTTGCCCTCGTCTTCGAGGTGACCTCCAGCGCAATCGCGATCGGCCTCCTGCGCAGCGGGTCGCGCGCCGAGTTGGGCCTGTGAGAGCAGCCTGCCAACATCTTTCGCGGGTGTCGTTCGGGTTCGGAGGGACGCTTCCCGGATGAATCCGATCGAGTCCTGGGTGCGCCCGCTGGCCGACGTGCTGAACGGGTTCGTTTTTTTCTCGCTCTCACTGGCCGGGACCGAAGTCCCGATGGTCGTTGCCTGGCTGGTGCTCGGCGCGGTCTACTTCACCTGGCGCTTCCGCTTCGTCGGTGTTTGGGGCTTTGCCCACGCCCTCTCGCTGGTGAGGGGGCGTCACACCCGACCGGGCGGCTCGGGCGAGGTCTCGCATTTCCAGGCCCTGGCGACCGCGATCTCCGGAACCGTCGGAGTCGGGAACATCGGCGGCGTCGCCATCGCCGTCTCGGTGGGCGGCGCGGGTGCCGCCTTCTGGATGATCCTCGCTGGCTTTCTCGGGATGTCGACGAAGTTCGTCGAGTGCAGCCTGGGTGTGATCTACCGGCGAGAGAACGCCGATGGCAGTGTTTCGGGCGGTCCCATGTACTACCTCGAGCGCGGCCTTGCCGAGCTCGGCCGCCCGCGGCTCGGCCGCGCGCTCGGCATCTTCTATGCGTGCGGCATCGTGATCGGCTGCATGGGCATCGGCAACATGTTCCAGTCGAATCAGGCCTTCGTGCAACTTGCCGGTGTCACCGGGGGCGCGGCAGGCTGGCTGGGACAGCGCGGCTGGCTCGTCGGCAGTGTGCTCGCGGCCATCGTCGGGGCCGTCATCATCGGCGGAATTCGGTCGATCGCTAGCGTCACCGCGCGCCTCGTTCCGCTGATGGCGGTGATCTATCTCGTCGGCGCCTACGTGGTGATCGCGCTCAACT
>CAJXIC010000278.1 GCA_913054385.1 uncultured Pseudomonadota bacterium | reverse complement strand
CGCGAAACGTTCCCAGCGCGCAGCCGCGCAGGCCGCGCAGGGTCAAGTAGACGTCCTCGGATTCGGCCTGGGCGGCGACGAAGTGGATGACGCCGTATTGGATCTTCCGCGGTTGGCTCCCACGAGCGAAGGCGGCGATGTCGCTCCAGGTTTCGCCGTCGCGAGAGAACCAGAGATGCGCGCAGCGGTCGCTCTCGTTCTCGCCGTCCTCGATGCCGGTGCTCACCAGGTAGCCACCAGCGCGGGTTCGCGTCACACCGTGTACCGGCCCCTGCACCCGTTCGAGTTCCTCAAGGCGCCCCGAGGCGCGTTCGAGACGCAGGATCCGATTCTCGAAACCTCCCGCGTCGCGACCCGCGTCGGTGCCCCAGAGTACAGAGCGATCTCCAAATGCCACGCACGTGGCGCGCCAGCGTTGATCCCCGCGTCCGAGACAGTCGAAGGTCTCCGCCCCATCCTCGGAACGGAAGAGCGCGGCCTCCTCGTCGGCGTCGCCGGTCCCCATCCAGAGCGAGCCGTCGTGGGGGTCGGTCTGGAGAAAGTGGATATGCCGCACGTCGCCCGCCTGGAAACGGAAGACTTCTCGAAAGCGTTGCCCATCGTCGTCGCTGCGCCAGACTCGCATGGGTCGGCTGCGATCGGGGTTGAGCGAGTACTCGGCGAGGTAGACGCGCCCCTGGCGGTCTTCCTCGATCCCCCAGCGAGTCGGCTTTCGGAAGCCGTCGAAGGCGTGAACGGGAGAGAAGGCCGCTTCGTCAACGCCACGGCGGTAGAGCACACCGCTGGTGGTGGCGAGCAGGGTCCCGGAGCGGAGTTCGAGCAGGTGGTGGATGCCGAGTCGAAGACCGAGATGGAGCCAGGGAGCGGCGCTCGAAAGCCGCTGAAGCGAAGAGGCCGGAAGGCGCGCGGCCGTCGACCAGGGGCCGCCGCTGCTGCGCCGCAGGATGCGGTAGCCCGCGCTGCCCCAGGTTTCTCCTCCCCGGGTGAAGTGCGCGACGATCCCGGGATAGAACTCGCAGAGTTCGATCACGCTCCCGTCGATTGCGTGGGGTCGAGGCCGACGTACCGCCATGCCGCTGCTTCGCTTTCCCCCTCGCGATGCGGGTAGGCCCGCAAGGCAGAGGATACAGCGCCGCGAGAGGGTTGGCCGGGGGTGGTGCGTGCGAGCGGAGGGGGCGTTCCTCTCCCGGAGTGATCGTTGGCAGCGTCGCGGCGGTGGGATCCGGCGAGGACTGGTGTGGGCGTCTTCGTATCCGGTCGGCTATGCGTGAGACATGGAGGAAGTCGCAACCAAGGTGATTTTCGAGGACGCGCGGGTCCGCGTCTGGGAACTCTTCCTCGCCGGGTGAAGCGATCGCTTTGCACACCCACGAAAACGATTACCTCTTCTACGTCTTCGAGGGTGGCACGATCGACGTCTTCGACGCGTCGGGCGAGCACGCGGCCACGCTCGAGCCGAAGGCGGGCGACCTGCTGGCCTTTCGGTGCGAGGGAGAGACTCTCGTCCCCGCCGATGGCAGCACGCCGGTGCCCGCCTGCCACAGCGCTCGCAACACCGGCACGACCCGCTACCGCGAGGTGCTGGTCGAGTTTCTTTAGTCCTTTAGCTCGACGATAATCTCGAAGTAGGGCTGCGAGCCGATGTTGCGGGCTTTCTCCAAGCCGCCCTTCTCGATATAGAAGTGCTGGCCGGGGACGACGTCGGCTTCCATGTATTCGGGGTAGGGGCCCCCGCTGCCCGGCTCGGGCACCACCGCCATGCGGTCGCCGTGGATCTGCACCAACACGTAGTCGAGGTCGTGGCGGTGCACCGGGCTCTCTTCGCCCGGATTGAGGTGGAACTCCCAGATGCGTACGCGCTCGTTCTCGAAGAGCAGTTTCGTGCCGACCTCGGCCAGCGCCTTCTCGTCCGTCATGTTCCGTCTCCCTGCTAGTAGCCCGCTTCGGGGTCCACGCGGTGAAGCAGTTCTTCGCCGCGCTTCCAGCGACCAAGATTCTCGACGAAGGGCGCGATCAGGTCGTCGAAGGCGCCCGGGCCGCTCCACGAGATATGCGGCGACAGGCGCACCCGCGGATGCTGGTAGAGCCAATGTCCCTCGGGCAGGGGTTCGGGTTCGCAGACGTCGAGGGAGGCGCGGGCCACCCGGCCGTCGTCGAGCGCTTCGCGCAGTGCATCCTGATCGACCAGCGATCCGCGCGCGACATTGACCAGGTGCAGGCCGGGCCGGACCTGAGCGAGCATTTCGCGTCCCACCAGGTGTCGGGTCGCGGCGGTCGCAGGGGCCACCACCACGAGGTGATCGGATTCGGCCACCAGCTCTGCCAGCGTGGCGGCGATTTCGACACCGGCCACGGGGCTGGGTGCGAGGCTGCGCCGCACGGCGCGAACGCGCATGCCAAACCCCAGCGCGTGGCGAGCGACGGCGATGCCGATGCCGCCCAGCCCGACCAGCCCCAGGCTGCGTCCCCGAAGCCCGCCGAGAGAGGCGATGTTCCAGCGCTCGGGGGGTGCGGTCGCCCAGCGGTTCGGCAGGTCCTTCTCGAAGGCCAGCAGCATCGCCAGCACCCACTCCGAGATCATGGCGGCCCCGGCACCGCGCGAGCACGTGAGGATCGCTTCGCCAAGGGTTTCTTTGGGGTAGCGATTGACGCCGGTGCCGTAGGTGTGGACCCAGCGCACGCCGCGTTGCATGACGTGCGACGAGTTGGGGGCGCCCCAGGTCTGGGTGAGAAGAATTTCACCGCGGAGTTCGGCGGCGAGTTCGCCTTCTCCGGGGATCTCGACGAAGTTCACTTCGGGATGAGCCCGCTGGGCATTCTCGAGCAGGCCGAGGGGCAGGTGGGAGAGGACCGTCAAGCGACTCATGCGGGTGTCGCCGCCAGGATCTGCTCGACTAAAAGCGTTCGTTGTACCTGGCGAGTGGCGGCGGTCCGCGGCAGCGCCTCGATGATCTCGAGCCGTCGCGGCTTCTTGTAGCCGGCAAGCGTGCCCTCGCAGGCGGCTTGCAGCGCCTCGAGATCGAGATCGAAGCCGGCCTCCAACACCACGGCGGCGCACACGATCTCGCCCCAGTCCGGGTCGGGGAGGCCCACCACCGCAACCTCGCGGACCCCGGAAACGGCTGCCAGCACGGCTTCGACCTCCGCCGGGGCCACGCTCTCGCCGCCGCTGCGGATCACTTCGTTGGCGCGCCCCACGATCGAGAGGGCGCCGTCGGCGTCGATGACCCCGAGGTCGCCGGTGCGGAACCAGCCATCGCGAAAAGCTGCCCGCGTGGCCTCGGGATCGTCGAAGTATTCGCTCATTAGCGAAGGGCTCCGCACCTCGACCTGGTGGTCCTCGCCGATCCGGATCTCGACGCCGGGTGCCGGGGGGCCCACGCTGCCGGGTCTTCGGAGCACATCGGCGTCGGGCAGCGTGGTGACCGATCCCGCTTCGGTTGAGCCGTAATAGATGCGCGTCCGGGTCCCGGGAAAGCGCTGCTTCAGCGCGAGCACCAGCTCGATGGGCACCGCCTGGGTTCCGGTGTCGAGTTCGCGCAGGCTGCTGCAATCGAAGCGACTCGTGTCGCTAGCGAGAATGCGAGACCACACCAGCGGGATGGCGTAGAGCCGCGTGGCGCGATTGCGCTCGACGGCGCCGAGCAGGGCTTCGGGGGTGGGGGACTCGACGAAGGCGATCGACCCCCGCGTCTGCCAGGCCGAGAGCGCGAGGGAGAAGCCCGCCCTGTGAACGAGCGGGAACA
>CAJXIC010000277.1 GCA_913054385.1 uncultured Pseudomonadota bacterium | reverse complement strand
TCCGGGCGGGGCGCATGGTGATCCTGATCGACGACGAGGACCGCGAGAACGAAGGGGACTTGTGCATGGCCGCCGAGGCGGTCACGCCCGAGGCGATCAACTTCATGGCGCGCTTTGGGCGGGGGCTGATCTGCCTGCCGATGACCGAGGCTCAACTTACGAAACTCCGGCTGCCGATGATGGTGCCCGACCACGAGAACTCGGCGAACCACGGCACCGGTTTCACCGTTTCGATCGAGGCCCGCGAAGGCGTGACCACCGGAATCTCGGCTCACGACCGCGCGCACACGATTCTGACTGCCATACGCGAAGACGTGACCCCGAACGATATTGCGCGTCCCGGGCACATCTTTCCCCTTCGGGTTCGCGAAGGCGGCGTGCTGCGCCGCGTCGGGCAGACCGAAGGCTCCTCGGATCTCGCGCGCCTGGCGGGTTTCCGTCCGCACGGTGTGATCTGCGAGATCATGAAGGACGACGGCAGTATGGCGCGCCTGCCGGACCTGGCGGAGTTCGCGGCGGAGCACGATCTCAAGATCGTCACCATCAAGGACCTGATCACCTATCGGCTGCGGAACGAGCAGTTGGTCCACCGGGCCGCCGAAGCACGCATGCCGACCCGGGCCGGTGGCGAGTTTCGCTGCATCGTATACGGGAACGAGATCGACCATGTCGATCACATGGCGCTGGTCAAGGGCGAAATCGATCCCGACCAGCCGATCCTCGTGCGGGTGCACTCCGAGTGCCTCACCGGGGACGCCTTCGGCTCGATGCGCTGCGACTGCGGCGAGCAACTCGAGGCGGCAATCGAGATGATCGGCCGCGAGGGCAATGGGATCGTCTTGTATATGCGCCAGGAAGGACGTGGGATCGGGCTCAAGAACAAGATCCGCGCCTACGGCCTGCAGGACGAAGAGGGCCTCGATACCGTCGAGGCCAACCACCGCCTCGGCTTCGCAGCGGACCAGCGCGATTACGGTGTGGGCACCCAGATCCTCTCGGATCTCGGCGTGCGGCAGATGCGCCTGATCACGAACAACCCGATGAAGCGCGCGGGAATCGAGGGCTACGGCGTCAAAATCGTGGAGCGCATCCCCCTCGAGATCACGCCCAACCGCGACAATCTCAAGTATCTCAAGACCAAGAAGGACAAGCTCGGGCACGTCCTGCACTTGATGAGCTAGCGCCGAACCCCGGGCCGGTGCGTTCTCACCGCCGCCTTACGAGGTCGAAGGGGCCGTGAATGCCGGCCCCGCTTCGCCCCCTCTTGATGGAGAAATCGATGTTCCAATCCGTGAGTGACGTCACCGTCCAGCTCGAAAAAGAGGGCTACGTCGCGAGTCACCGAATCTCGACGGTTGTGTACCTCGCCCAGCAGTTGGGGAAGCCGGTGCTGGTCGAAGGGCCGGCGGGCGTTGGCAAGACCGAGCTCGCGAAGGTCGTATCCAGCTCCCTGGGCCACGAGTTGATTCGCCTGCAGTGCTACGAGGGTCTCGACGAGGCCAAGGCCCTCTACGAGTGGGAGTATTCGAAGCAGCTCCTCTACACGCAGATCCTGAAGGATCGTTTCGCCGAGACCATGGCGGGGGCCAGTAGCCTGAAGGAAGCGGCCGATCGCGTCGCCGCGGAAGACTCGGTCTTCTTCTCCGACCGCTTCCTGGTGCCGCGCCCGCTGATGCGTGCGATCACCTCGCCCGAACCCTCGCTGCTCTTGATCGACGAGATCGACAAGTCGGACCCCGAGTTCGAGGCCTTCCTGCTCGAAATTCTCTCGGATTTCCAGGTGACGGTTCCCGAGATCGGCACCTTTAAGGCGAAGCACCGGCCTATGGTCTTCCTGACGTCGAACGATGCTCGCGAGATGAGCGATGCCCTGAAGCGCCGCTGCTTGCACCTGTGGATCGACTATCCCAGCGCAGCGCTCGAAATACAGATCCTCGACCACAAGGTTCCCGAGATCGACAAGCGCCTCGCCGAGGAGATCGTGCGCGTGATGAACCGGATCCGCGAGCTCGACCTGAAGAAGAGTCCCTCGATCAGCGAGACCCTCGACTGGGCGCGTGCGCTGCTGGCGCTGAACGCGGACAAGCTCGAAGACGCGCTGGTGGAAGACACCTTGAGCGTGATCCTCAAGTACGAAGGGGACGTGCGCAAAGCCCAGAGCGAGCTCTCGAAGCTGCTCGAAAAGAAGGCCGGCGAGGAGAAGGCGAAGGGCCCGATCGAAGCGCCGGCTTCCGCCGCGACAAAGAAGGGGATCCTGCACTGACGATGCAGGCTCGTATTATCGAGTTCACGAACCTGCTCCGAAAGAGCGGGGTGCGGGTCTCGGTATCGGAGGCGATCGATGCCTTCGAGGCTATCGACGTGCTGGCGCTCGACGAGCGCGAACTCTTCAAGGATGCGCTGCGGGCCGCGATGGTCAAGCGCGGCGACGAGATCGAGACCTACGACCAGCTCTTTGATCTCTTCTGGTCGGGGTTCTACGACAACCTGCGCGAGGGCTTCGGCGACATGGGCGCGGCCCTCGCCGAATCGGGGATCGATCTCGACGAACTGCTGCGCCAGATCGCCGAACAACTCGGGCAGATGGAGGGGAGCGTCGACCTCTCAGAGCTGGCCAAGGCGCTCCTCACCCAGGACCTCTCGAGCCTCGAGGGCATGATCCGCGCGGCCGCGGAGGCGGCGGGGATAGAGCGCATCGAGAACATGCTCCAGGTGGGCTTTTTCAGTCGTCGGACCACCGAGCAGCTGGGGGTCGAAGGCGCCGTGGACCAGCTCCAGGCGCTGATGGAGCAGCTCGAAGAGGGGGGCATGCCGCGCGAGCAGATCGAGGCGATGCGCGAGCTGATTCAGAGGTTGCTGGAGACCATGCGCCGGGCCGTGCGGAACTACACCGAGCGCGAGTTACAGACCCGCAACCACGACTACATGGAAAAGTTCCGGCGCGAGATGCTGACCGAGAAGAGTTTCTATCACCTCACCGAGGACGAGATCCGGCGTATGCGCGAGGTGGTGGTTCGGCTGGCCCAGCGCATCAAGAACGTTCTCTCGATTCGCCGAAAACGGATGAAGCGAGGAAAGCTCGACCTGCACACGACGCTGCGCCGCAACATGGGGCGGGGCGGAATCCCCTTCGAAGTCGTCTTCAAGCAGCGCAAGAAGGAGAGGCCGAAGCTGGTGATCCTGTGCGACGTGTCGTCTTCGGTGGCGAACGTCTCGCGCTTCATGCTGCAGTTTATGTACGGCCTGCAGGAGGCCTTCACCAAAATCCGCTGTTTCGTCTTCGTGGCCGAAATCGGAGAGGTGACGCCGGTCTTCAAGGAACGCGAGGTGACCACCGCGATCGAGAAGGCCCTCGATGGAGGGGACGTGATCAACGTCTACACCCGTTCCAATTTTGGCTTCGCCTTTCATGAATTCTGGCGAAACCACCTGTCCTCGGTCGACAAAAAGACGACCGTGCTGATTCTCGGCGACGCCCGGAACAACTACAACGATCCCCGCGCCTGGTGCCTGCGCGACATCCAGAGCAAGGCCAAGAACGTGGTGTGGCTGAATCCCGAGAGTCCGAGTGCCTGGGGCTTTGGCGACAGCGTGATGGACCGCTACGTGCCCTACTGCGACATCGTCGAGGAGTGCCGCAACCTGCGGCAGCTCTCCCGCATCGTCGATCAGATCGTCCTCTAGCGCGCCACCGCCTGGCCCGGCGGCTGGGCTGCGGCGCCGGACGCTCGCTCCCGCGCGGCCCCC
>CAJXIC010000276.1 GCA_913054385.1 uncultured Pseudomonadota bacterium | reverse complement strand
TTCGTCTTCTCCGCCCTGCTCGGCCTCGGCCGCTCCTTTGCCCAGGAGGTCGAGAACGACGCGATCTCGGCGCTCGCCCTGGCGCCGACCGAGCGCGGCTTCGTGTTCCTGGGCAAGGCCCTCGCGAATTTCCTGCTGATCGGCGCGGTTCAGGCGATGACGGCGACGGCTTTCGCGCTGGTCTTTGACCTCTCCCTTTCAGAGGTCGCTCTCCCTCTGGCCGCGGTGACCGCTCTGGGGACCCTCGGAATCGCATCGGTGGGAACACTGATCGCGGCAATGGCCGTTCGCACCCGCTACGGCGAGGTCCTGATGCCGATCCTGCTACTTCCGACGCTGGTGCCCATCCTCGTGGGCGCGGTCGAGGGGACGCAGGGGGTCCTCTCGGACGGTGCCCTTCCCCTCGCGGCGGTGCAGCTTCTCGTCGTCGTCGACGTAACCTATTTGATAGTCTCGTTCCTCGGCTTCGAGTACGTGCTCGACGAATGACCCGAACGCAAAGCATCGACACGCAGTCGGCTCGGATTCGACGCGCTGGAGGAAGTGGGTGAGCATCGAGTCCGAAGCGCTTGCGAGCCGCGCTTTCGCGGGGCGACTCGAAGCGGTCGCGCGACCGCTGGGCTGGGCACTGCTACTGCTCACGGGGGTGTATGCGTGGGCGGTGGCCAGCGCTCCCGTGGACAGCGTCCAGGGCGAGATCCAGAAGATCCTCTACGTGCACCCGCCGCTCGCCTACGGCGCATACCTCGGCTTCGTCGTGACGGCGGTGGGCGGCGCACTGTACTTGCGCAGCGGCTCGGAAAATTGGGATCGCATGGCGATTGCGGGGGCCGAAGTCGGCCTGCTCTTTTGCACGCTGATGATGATCACCGGGCCGATCTGGGCCCGCGGCACCTGGGGGCAGTGGTGGTCCTGGGACCCGCGCCTCACGGTGACGCTACTGCTCTGGTTCATCTATCTGGCCTACCGGATGCTGCGAGCCTTCGGCGAACCGGGGCCGCGGACGGCGCGTTTTGCCGCAGTCTATGGCTTGGTGGGGGTGCTCCTGATCCCGCTCAACTACTTCGTCATCCAGCTCTTTGGGAGCCGCGGCATTCACCCCGAAAACCTCGAGCGCGGAAGCCTGGGCGATGGCATGGGTTGGCCCTTCCTGGCCGGAAACCTGGTTCTGGGCCTCGGCTTCGCCTTCCTCTTCTTGCGGCGTTGGCAGCTCGAGAACCTCCGAGCCGCGACCGATGCCGGGGAGCTTTGATGAACTCCTACCTCTTCTGGGCCTATGCCGTCACCGCCGTCAGCCTCTTCGGATACGCGCTCTGGCTTCGCCAGGAGCGCCTACGCCGCTCTTCCGGCCGAAAATGAAATAGCGGTTGACAGCGCGTAGTGCCGTCCGCAGTATGGACCGGTAGGTTGCCGGGAACGCTGCGGAAGGTTCCGCAGAGTCCCCGTCGACCGCGATCCCGACCGGCCTCACGGAGACCCCGATCCCCCCACGGGTCGATTCAGCAAGCCGTCCGACTGCCCGCGCCCCCAGGCGAGGCGTAGCGGACAGGCGCGCAGAATCTTGCACTTGGCGGGGTCGGAAGCCTGCGTGATGGTGGTCGAGTTCCTCAATTCGCCCCTCGAAGGGCACCGGGATCTCCCGGAATCAACCGACCGAAACCATCCGGAGCACGCAACCTTCCGAATAACCCCCCCGTCGAAACAGCCCTTTGGCTGGCCGTTGCAGACTCGGCACGTCTCTTGCTCAGGAGACAGTCGGGCCCCGCAACGGCCCGAGCCGGAGGCGTTCGACAATAGGAATGGCCAGCATGAAACGAGGCGTTGGGTACTGCGAGAACACGGAGTGTGAAGACTACGCCAAGGGCGTCTTCCTCCTGAACCACGGCGACACCTTCTACTGCCCCCGCTGCCGTCAACTCGGCAAGGTCGAGAAGGAGCGCGGCTTCCACACCGGCAACGCCGACATCTTCAAAGAAGTGCGCGTCGAATACAACTTCGATCCGATCAACGGCGTCTACCGCGAGATCGCGATCGTACGCGACGAGAGCCTCTGGGGTCGCAACAACGTCTACACCCTGCAGTCGCCGCTGATCAAGACCGAGAAGCGCGCGCTCAAGGTGGCCGAAGCCATCCTCGCCAACCTGAACCGCTACCGCGGCATGCTCGACAGCGAGGAAATTCCGCGCACCACCGAGATCATCCTCTCCTTCGACGACCCCTTCGACGAGTTCGCGCAGAAGCTCGAACAACTCAGCCGCGAGTGGGAACAGAGCGGGTTGCGCGAATCCCAGGCCTAGAGGAATCGGAAACGACGAGAATTGGGGACGGGTTTTCTTTTTTTCCTTTTCGGATTTTGACACGCGCTCGGCGCCGAGCGCGTGTCAAAATCCGAAAAGAAAAAAAATAAAACCCGTCCCCCATTCCCGTCCGCTTCCTACTCGTCCCCCGTCCAGCGCATCTTCAGGTCGATTCGCATGGCGGCGCGAATCGCCTCGAGACCCTGGTACTCGAAGCGCTCCACCGGAGGCCGACCGGGCTCGAGTGCGTCGGCAATCGGCTGCCGGTACCAGGGCAGCAGTGCAGCGGGAAGCGCCGCCAACGGAAACCACGCGAGCTTCCGGTTCTCGCGACTGGTGCGGAGCGTGCCCCCTGTGGGGCGACAGCGATAGACGCGCGCGGTGTGGGGACGAAAGCCGCTGCGCACATAGTCCCCGACCCAGGCCTCGGGCTCAATTTCGAGTCCGGTTTCCTCGCGCACCTCGCGGCACACCGCCTGTTCGGCGGACTCGCCCGCTTCCCAGGTGCCCCCCGGCAACTCCCATCCGCGGAGATCCCTGCGCACAGCGAGCAGGAGTTTCCCTTCCCGAAGGATCACCGCCTGCAACACGCGCAGCGGACGGCGTTCGAAGAGCCGCGGTGACAGCAAACCCCAGAGCGCGATCCGTCCGTAGCTGGGAAGCGCACCGAAGAGGCGAAGCCAGCGCCGGACACTCGACGAGTGCCCGGCCGAGAGGGGCACGCTTCAGCCGACGATCTTGTTGAGCGGCGATTCGATGATGCCCTTCGCGCCAGCGGCCGCCAGGCGGGGCAGCAGCTCGCGAACCAATTTCTCTTCGACCACCGTCTGGATCGCGACCCAGTCGTCGTCAAAGAGATGAGACACCGTCGGGGTATTCAGCGCGGGGAGCAGGCCGATCACCTCGTCGAGAACCTTGCGCGGGACGTTCATCGCCAGCGACACGCGGCTGGCCGCTCGCACCGATCCCATGAGGAGCATCGTGAACCATTCGAGCTTCTGTTTCTTCCAGGCATCCTCGAGGGCACCCCGGTTCGCGATCAAGCGCGGTGTGCTCTCGAGAACCACGTCGAGGACCTCGAGGTGGTTGGCGCGCAGGCTCGACCCCGTTTCGGTCACGTCGACGATGGCGTCCGCCAACACCGGCGGCTTCGCCTCGGTCGCCCCCCAGGAGAACTCGATCTCGACGTCGATCCCCTGTTTCTCGAAGTAGCGACGCGTGAGCCCCACGGCCTCGGCGGCGATGCGCTTGCCGGCGAGATCCTTCGGGCCCTTGAAGCCCGACCCCTCCTTCACCGCGAGCACCCAGCGAACCAGGCCGTAATTCGGCCAGGGCGCTCGGAGGTCGGCGAGTTCCTCGACCTCGGATCCGTTCTCGAGCACCCAGTCGAGCCCGGTGATGCCGCAGTCGATCACGCCCTGCTCGACGTAGCGCGGTATCTCCTGGGGCCGG
>CAJXIC010000275.1 GCA_913054385.1 uncultured Pseudomonadota bacterium | reverse complement strand
AGCGAGAAGGCGATGTGGATCGCCGACAACGGTGTCCAGGTGCTCGGCGGGCACGGATTCATTCGCGAGCACCCCGTCGAGATGTGGTTTCGCCACGCCCGAACCCTGAGCGTTCTCGAGGGCGGCGTCTCGATCTGAGACCAGCATCCCCCCTCCCACCCACCCCAGCTCTCCGGGCGAGCGCGTCTCCCCGGTGGCTACAGGAACCTGAGGAATCGAAATGATCGACTTCACACCGAGCAAGAACGACCAGGCGGCTTTCGACCGTGCCCGCGCATCTGCGCTGATCTGCCGCAAGTATGCCCGCTACTACGACGAGAACGAGCACGAGATGGCCCCGGAGACGCTTCCGGAAACCGAGGCCTTCATGGCGAGCCACCCCGAAATCCCGCCGCCGGGCCCCGAAGATTCGTCCTACCCGACGCGGCTGTCCCGCCTCAGCATGATCCACTATTGGGGCGACTACACCGTGCGCCTGCAGCGGGAGCGGGGCGGTCTGGGCAATGCTGCGCTCTCGGCAGCCGGGACCGACGAGCAGAAGAAAAAATGGATGGGCCTGTGTCTGGCGATGGCGATCACCGAGCCCGGCTGTGGTTCGGATCCCTCGCGCGTGGCCACCACCGCGGTACTCGACGAAGAGACCGACGAGTGGGTGATCAACGGGGAGAAAATCTTCGTGACCACCGGCATCCGCGCCGATGCGGTGGTGCTCTGGGCCACCCTCGACAGGAGTGCAGGGCGGGCCGGCATCAAGTCGTTTCTCGTCGAGAAGGGAACGCCGGGCTTCGACGTCCCTCACAAGGAGAAGAAGCTCGGGATTCGCGCGGATGACACCGCGGCCTACGTCTTCCGCGACTGTCGGGTGCCGCGAGGGAACCTGCTCGGGGGCGACGAGACGATCGCGCGGAAGGGATCCGGTGGCTTCCGCGGCGTGATGAAGACCTTCAACATGACGCGGCCGCTGACCGCGGCGATGGGACTGGGCCTGGCCGAAGCGGCTCTCGATTTTACCCGGGAACACCTCGACGAGGCGGGCATTACCCTCGACTACACCGCAGGCCCGGCAACCCAGACCGCGGCGGCCGAGAGGTTCATGCGTCTCGAGGGGATCTTCGAGGCCTCGAAGCTCACCACCATGCAGGCCTGTTGGCTGGCCGGCGAGGGCAAGCCCAACAACATGGAATCGTCGGTCTCGAAGGCGCACGCCGGCGGGAGCGTCCGCGTGATCACCCAGGGTTGCATCGAGATCTTGGGCGCCATGGGCATCTCGCGTGAGCACCTGCTCGAGAAGTGGATGCGCGACTGTCGCATCACGGACATCTACGAGGGCACCGGCGAGATCCAGCGCCTGATCATCGCGCGCGGCCTGCTCGACTACACCCGGGCCGACCTGAAGTAGCCTCGGGTTCGCGAAGCGCGAGGGAGAGGTCTGTGATCGGTGCGTGTGAACGCCGCGAGTGGGAGGAGCAGGGGTTCTTCATCCGGCGCGGCTTCGCAGCAAAGGCGATCACCGAAGCCATGTGGCGGCGCGTGGTGGAGATCAGCCGCGCGCAGTGGGGGCGGCCGGGCCCGGCTGGCGACGGTCTGGTCCTCCCCGAATCAAACCTGCAGGGCGGGGACGACGTCGGCGAGGAGCGCGAACGGCTGGTATCGAAGGTCTTCCGCCTGCATCGCGATCCCGTCTTCCGGGATTTCGTCGATTCAAAAGCCATCGTCGAGATCGCAGAGGGGCTCCTCGGCGTGCAGGAGATCGATTGCTTTCTCTCGCAGTTCATCTTCAAGAACCCGGGAGCCTGGGGCCAGCCCTGGCACCAGGACGAGCACTACTTCCCTTTCGATCGGCACCCCCAGATCAGGTTCTGGCTGGCGGTGAGCGAGGCGAACCTCGAGAACGGCTGTCTACACGTGCTGCCGGGTTCCCAGCGCGAGCCGGTCCACGAGCACATCCCGGACCGCCGCCCGAATGCCAACGTCGGCTACGTCGAAATTGTCGATCACGACATGAGCGGCTCGGTGTCCGTGTGTATGCAGCCCGGGGACCTGTTGGTCTTCCACAGTCGGCTGATGCACAGTTCGAGCGATAACGAATCCCAGGGGCCCCGGACCGCCATGGTCTACCACCTGGCCGAGCGGGGCACGAAAGATGGCACGCCCCACACGCTGGTGAATGACTGGATGCCGATCGGCGACGACGGCCAGGGCGACCGATGAAGCCGCGGAGGGACTTGCGTTGAAGGCGATCCAGGTCGTCGATCCCGGAAAGGCGTCGAGTCTCGAGGTGGCGGAAGTCTCCGCGCCCGAGGACGTCGCGGGTGCCGTGCGCATTCGGGTCGCCGCCGCCGGGGTGAACCGCGCGGACCTGATGCAGCGGCGCGGGTTCTACCCGCCGCCGCCGGGCGCGAGCGAGATCCTCGGGCTCGAGTGCGCTGGAATCGTGGAGGCGGTCGCCCCCGACGTCTCGGATTGGGCGCCGGGCGACCGGGTGATGGCACTGCTGGCGGGCGGCGGTTACGCGGAACAGGTCGTTGCCGACGCGGGGAGCCTGCTGCGGGTTCCGGACTCGATGTCCCTCGAAGCCGCCGCGGGTGTGCCGGAAGTCTTCCTGACGGTCTATCTGAACGTGTTCCAGCTCGCGGGGCTGGGGCCGGGTGAGAGCCTGCTCGTCCATGGGGGCGGCAGCGGGATCGGCACGACAGCGATCCAACTGGCGAAGGAGGCCGGTGCACGCGTCTTCGTGACGGCTGGCTCCGAGGAGAAGTGCGCTCGCTGCGTGAAATTGGGCGCCGACGCCGCTTTTGATTACCGCGAGGGGGACTTCGCACAGAAGGTTCTCGAGGCAACTTCGGGCCGCGGAGTCGATGTCATCCTCGACCACATCGGGGGCCGCTACCTGGATGCGAACCTGCGCTCGCTGGCCACCGGCGGGCGCCAGGTCACGATCGGTTTGATGGGCGGCGCCCGTGCGGAACTCGACCTCGGGCGCATGCTGGCGCGTCGACTCCAGCTCTTTGGCTCCACGCTGCGGGCGCGCTCGGCGACGGAGAAGGCGGCGCTCGCTTCGGCGTTCATTCGGCGTTTCGGCGAGGCGCTTTCGAGTGGGCGGATCGCCCCTGTGATCGAGAAGGTGTGGCCGCTCGCCGAGGCCGAGTCGGCCCACCAGCAAATGGAGGCCAGTACCCACTTCGGAAAGATCATCCTGGCCGTCGGTTCGTGAAGGGGAGCCTTCGCGAGCTTTCGATCCGCTTTCGGCCCGACCTGGATCCGCTACGTTCGGGCGCCGCTCGAAACCCCGGAGGACTCGTCTCGATGCCCGTTGAACGGACCTTTGCCATCATCAAGCCCGATGCCGTCGCCCAGCCTGGCGCGACGGGAGAGATCCTGCGCCGGATCGAGGATCATGGCCTCTCGATCATCGGGCTGAAGCGCCTGCAGCTCACCGAAGGGCAGGCCCAGGGCTTCTACGCGGTCCACCGCGAGCGTCCCTTTTTTAAAGACCTGGTGGCCTTCATGACATCGGGCCCGGTGGTGGTGGTTGCGCTGGAAGGCGAGGACGCAATCCCCACCTGGCGGGGCCTGATGGGTCCGACGAACTCCGAGGAGGCAAAAGCCGGCACGATTCGGGGCGATTTCGGAACCGACATCGAGCGCAACGCCGTTCACGGCTCTGACGCGCCCGAGACCGCACGGATCGAGATCCCGTACTTCTTCAACGCCGGAGAGATCCAGGCGCCGATGGAAGCGCTCTAGCCCGCTGGTT
>CAJXIC010000274.1 GCA_913054385.1 uncultured Pseudomonadota bacterium | reverse complement strand
CGTCGAGGCGCTCCACCAGAAGCTGCGTGAAGGCGCCGCCTTCGAGGATCTCGCGCTGGAATTCTCCGAGGACGAGGCCTCGCGTACACGCGGCGGCGACATCGGCGAGATCACCCGAGGCGCAACCCAGCCGGCACTCGAAGAGGCCCTCTTCACACTCGCCCCCGGAGGCGAAACCCAGCTGGTTGAGACCGATGCCGGTTTCTCGATCGTCCGCGTCGACGAGGTGATCCCCGAGCGCACCCTCTCCTTCGAGGAGGTCAGCCTCGAGATCGCCGCAGAACTGGCGGCTTCGAGCGCCGCGAAGGCGCGAGCGCGAGACCGGGCCGAGCGGATCTCGCAGGCTGTTGTCGACGGTGCCAGCCTCGAGGACGCCGCCCGCGACGTCGGTGCGCAGTACCAGACCAGCGCCTCGCTGCAGCGCCGGGCGGATTCTCAACTCCCCGGGATCGGCGCTTCCCAGGCACTGATGGCCGAGGCCTTCTCCCTGAGCGAGAACCAGCGCACCTCTTCCCGCATCTTTGCAGTGGGACCGAAGTGGGTCCTGATCGAGTGGCGGGGCAGCGACCCCATCGACCCCCGCGTGCTCGAGAGCGAAGCCCTCGCCCAACGGGCACAGCTGCTGACGATGAAGCGGAACACCGCGGTCAACGACTGGATCGACGCCCACCGGCGGACGGTGGCGGAGCGCGGCGAACTCCAGATCGACACGCGCTCGGTGACCGGCGGCTGAACGACTCCCCGGGGCCCTCCCCGGCCGAGGATGCCCTCGGGACGCCGGCTCCGGGCCTGGCCCGCTGGCTGCAGGCTCCGGCTCAGTGGGCCGACTGGAAGCGCACCAGCTGCATGAACTCGGCGCGGGTCTTCGGATCGTCGGCGAAAGCCCCCTGCAGCGAACTGGTCAGGGTGAAGCTGTTCTGCTTCTGGACGCCGCGCATCGCCATGCACAGGTGCGTCGCCTCGACCACGACCCCCACACCCTTCGGCCGCAGCACCTCTTCGAGAGTGAGCGCCACCTGGGTGGTGAAACGTTCCTGGACCTGCAGCCTGCGCGAGAAGATCTCGACGATGCGCGGAATCTTCGAGAGGCCGAGCACCTTCTCGTTGGGCAGGTAGCCGACGTGGACCTTCCCAAAGAAGGGCAGCAGGTGGTGTTCGCAGAGGGTATAAAAATCGATGTCGCGCACGAGCACCATTTCGTCGTAGTGGACGTCGAAGAGTGCACCGTTCACGGCGGCCACGGGATCGACGTTGTAGCCCTCGGTGAAGAAGCGCAGCGAGCGCGCCATCCGCTCGGGCGTTCGCTGCAGGCCGTCGCGATCGGGGTCCTCTCCCAGTTCCTTGAGGAGGGACTTGATCAGTCCTTCGATCGGGTCTTCGGTTTCGCTCATTTCACCTCTCCGACCACGCAGCTGTTGCGCGGGGTCTCGACAATACGGACCCGGAGCAACCGGGCGCGGGTGCTGCGCCGGACGGCCGACGCCAACCGGCCGTGAATCGCCACCGCAATGTTCTCAGCTGTCGGCACGCGCGTCGCAAAATCTTCGAGGTCGTTCAGAAGCCGGTGCGAAAAGGGCTCGGCGACCGCCGCTTGGTAAATTTCGTCGAGTGTCGCCTCGGGCACCACCTGGCCGGAGTCGGGGTCGATCGGCCCCGTCACAGTCACTTCGACCCCATAGTTGTGTCCGTGGCCATTGGGATTGGCACAGGGGCCGAAGATGGCCTCGTTCTCCTCAGGGGAGAGCTCGCGGGAAGCCAATACGTGGGCGGCGGGAAAGCCATAGCGCTTCGTCACGGCGATCATTGCGCGCCGCCCTCAGCCCGCGCTGACGTCGACGAAGAGGTCGGCGTCGGGATGCAGACGAATAGAATCGAGTTGACCGGCCGGCAGGGCTGCGTCGAGGATTTCGTAGATCACCTGCGCCAGGTTTTCCGGGGTCGGCGGAATCTTCTCGAAGTAGGGAGTGTCGTCGTTGAGATCGCGGTGATCGAAACGCTGGACGATCTCGCGCTCGAGCAGGCGCTTGAGATCGGCGAGGTTGGCCACCATCCCGGTCACCGGATCGGGCTCGCCTTGCAGCGTCACCTCGAGGCGATAGTTGTGGCCGTGGCGCGAGGCGGCCGCGCCGAAGCGCTCGCGGTTGGCGGCGTCGTCGAGGTCGGGATGGGCGTAGCGAAGCGAACTCGAAAATTCGATCGCCCGGGTGATGCGCACCTGGGAATCCACGTCACAGACCTCGCGTCGGGGAGTACCCCCAGAGGGTAGCAGAGGGGACGGGTTTTCTTTTTCGGGGAACGTTCGGGGAGCGGGGACGGGTTTTCTTTTTTTCCTTTTCGGCCCGCGGGCCCGCATCAGGGCCAGCGGCCGACCCGAAAAGGAAAAAAAGAAAAAAGAAAACCCGTCCCCGCTCCCCTCAGTAGTGGCGGAGCAGCCCGCGCACCACGCCGCGGATCGTCACATCCTCGGCGGCAACCTCGATCGGCTGCATGCGATCGTTCGCCGGTACCAGGCGTACCCGGGAGCCGTGGCGGTAAAAGCGCTTGAGCGTGGCCTCGCTTCCGCCCACCAGGGCCACCACGGTTTCGCCGTTTCGGGCCTCCGAGCGGGGCTCCACCACGATCAGGTCCCCGTCGGCGATCTGGTCGTCGATCATCGAGTCGCCGCGAACGCGCAATACGAAGCTGCCACCGGCGCGGCCGAGCATTTCGCTGGGCACGCTGGTGCGCTCGGGGCCCTCGATCGCCTCGATCGGTACCCCCGCCGCCACGATGCCGAGCAGGGGAAGCGTCGCGAGACCCGCAGACTCGCTCACCGCCACGGGCTCGACCGAGCGCGGTCGATTCCAGGATTTCTGGAGGTAGCCCTTCTCGACGAGGTGGTGGATGTGGCGGTGCACCGTGGCCACCGAACGCAGCCCAAACTCGGCGCCGATCTCCTCCAGACTCGGCGAATAGCCCCGGCTCGCCACGAAGCGGCAGACGAAGTCGTAGATCTCTCGCTGGCGTCGCGTCAGCGCCATTTGGTGCCCCCCCCCGATTGCACGGTGCCCGGTGCCCGGTTTCCTGGGCCTGCGGCTTCCCGGTCTTCGCTGCAGTTTCGCCCGTAAGGTGGCGAAATAGAGGCGAAAGTCAAGAGCCGCTCCGCGAACCCGCGGCGCGGGAGCGGGGATTTTCGCCGTTTTACCCGCCCGCGAACTTGACACCCCGGGCGCGGTGCCTAGATTGGCGCGTTGTTGGCAGTCGGATGGTCCGACTGCTAATTACTGCCGGAGCGTCTCCCAGCTGGGCTGTGGCCCCCCCGACCCCGCTTCCCACTCCCCTACCCAGGGGAACTCCGGGAAGTCCGTCGGCACGCCATCCGACCCTGAAGCCGAGACGATTCATCGACAACACCCGCAAGTGGTGGAGCGCCCCTTGGGCGCTTTTTATGAGAAGGAATGGAGTTCATGAAAATCCGTCCCCTCCAGGACCGGATCCTCGTGCAACGCATCGAGGAAGAAGAAACATCGAAGGGCGGGATCATCATCCCGGATAGCGCCAAAGAGAAGCCCCAGGAGGGCAAGGTGATCGCCGTCGGTAACGGCAAGGTGCGCGAGGACGGCACAGTGCAGCCGCTCGACGTCAAGAAGGGCGACCGCCTGCTCTTCAGCAAGTACGCCGGTACCGAGATCACCCTCGAAGGCGATGAACACCTCATCATTCGCGAGGACGACGTCCTCGGCGTCTTGGAATAAGGAGCCCCAGTAATGGCCAAAGAAATCAAGTTTGATCAGGATGCCCGCTCGACGCTG
>CAJXIC010000273.1 GCA_913054385.1 uncultured Pseudomonadota bacterium | reverse complement strand
TGCGAAGCGGTAGACCGCATCGCTGAGATCGCGGTAGTGGCGCGCATCGGTTCCGCCCGCCACGAGGTAGGGGGTCACGATCGTTTCCGGGAAGACGCCGCGAATCGTGTCCGACAGGATCTCGAACGCCGGTCCCTCGAGGGCCGACTCTCGCGAGGCCTCGCGGAAGCGCAGGCGTCTTACGACTTCGACGCGCGGGTCGTCGATCACTCGGACGAGGTGCCTCTCGAGGTCCGCTGCGGTATCCCCCGGCAGGAGCCGGATGTTCACGGTGGCAGTGGCTGCTCCCGGGACCACGTTGTCCTTGATGCCAGCGCGCAACATCGTGGGAGCCGTGGTGGTTCGGACCAGGGCGTCGGCGGACGGTTCGAAGGCGGCAAACCGCAGGACCAGCGGCTCGAAGAGCCAGAGATTCCCGAGCACGGCCCGCACGCCGAAGCCCGCCTCGGGTGCGAGGGTTTCGAGCATGGCGCGGGTGGCCGGGGTGAGACGCGCCTCGGGGCGCTGTGCGTCGATGCGGGTCACGGCCTTCGCGAGCAGTACCACGGCCTGTTCTCGCGGCGGCATCGACGAGTGCCCTCCCGTTCCGGAGGCGACGAGGTCAAAGCTCACGTAACCCTTCTCGGCGACACCGACCACTGCGATCGGGGCTTCGATGCCGGGGAGCAGTCCGGCGGTGAGCGCGCCGCCCTCGTCGAGCACGAAGGCGAGGCGTTCGCCGCGCTCTGCCAGGGTCGCGGCGATGGCCGCAGCGCCGGCGTTTCCGCCCACCTCCTCGTCGTGGCCGAATGCGAGGTAGAGGGTGTACGCGGGCTCGAAGCCCTCCGCTAAAAGGCTCTCCACCGCCTCGAGTTGGGCGAGGAGGTTGACTTTGTCATCGAGGGCACCGCGTCCCCAGATCGCACCGTCCGCGACCGCGCCGGAGAAGGGAGGGTGTTCCCAGTCGGTTTCGGTTCCGGGTTCCACCGGGACGACGTCCTGGTGGGCGGCGAGAAGCGCCGCGGGCTTTGCGGGGTCGCTACCCGGCCAGCGGTAGAGCAGGCTCAATTCGCCGATGGTCTCGCGGGAAAGTGCCGCGTCGACGCCGGGAAATTGGGTCTTTAGGAACGCGTGCAGCGCGCGGAAGGCCTCGGGATCGCGGCGGCTCTCCTCGAGGTGCGAGATCGTCGGGAAGCGCAGCGCGGCACCGAGCCGTGAGGCCAGCGCGTTCGCCTCGAGGGGCACGCGCGGAAAGACCGAAACCGAACGCTGCGTCGATTCGAGCAGTGCGGTGCGCGCCACGACCAGCGTGACGACGATCGCCAGGATCCCACCGAGCACCGCCAGCAGTCTTCGCACGAGAGGCATGCTGGCACGCCTCCGGGCGGGCTGCCATGCTGGCGGTCGAGCGTTTGCGACGGAGGAGCGTGCGTGGCCCGCCTGGCATCCTGGCTGCTCGGTCGCGACCGAAGCGAACCGATCTCATACGAGTTGACGCGCTTCGTGCTGCTTCGCGCGCTGGGCTTCGTTTACCTCGCCGCCTTCTTTTCGCTGCACGATCAGGTCCTGGGGTTGCTCGGGTCGGAGGGACTGACGCCCGCGGCGCTCTACCTCGAGCGGATCGATGCCCACTTCGGCGGCGGCTTCGAGGCGCTGTGGGCGGTGCCGACGGTGTTCTGGGTAGACGTCTCGGACGTGGCGCTGCGCGGCCTCGCTCTGCTGGGCATCGTCGCCGCGGCGGTCGTGACCCTCGGCTACGCGAACGCCCCACTGATGCTTCTGCTCTGGGGGATCCAGCTGTCGTTTGTCTCAGTGGGGCAGACGTGGTTTGCCTTCGGGTGGGAGATCCAGCTGCTCGAGACCGGGATGCTCGGGGTCTTCCTGTGCCCGCTCCTCGACGGGCGTCCCTTCCCGGCGACGCGAACCCCGTTGGTGGTGATCGGGCTCTTCCGCTGGCTGCTCTTCCGGATGATGCTCGGCGCGGGGCTGATCAAGTGGCGTGGAGATCTCTGTTGGCGCGAACTCACCTGCCTCGAAACCCACTTCGAAACCCAGCCGATCCCGCATCCCGGGAGTTGGTACTTCCACCACCTGCCGCTGCCGGTAAAGCACGCGGGGGTGGCCTTCAACCACGTAGCGGAACTCGTCGCTCCCTTCTTCGTGTTTGGTCCGCGCGGCTTGCGCATCCTCGCCGGTCTCGTCGTGGTGGTCTTCCAGTTGAATCTCATTGTGAGCGGTAACCTCGCGTTCCTGAACTGGATCACGCTGGTCCCGGCACTCGCCTGCTTCGACGACCGGAGCTACCGCCGGGTGCTCCCGCGGCGGCTGCTGCGCGCGGCCGAGCGCCGGGTCGTGGCGGGCAGCGTGCCGGCCTCGCGTTCGCACGTGGTTGCTGCGGGAGCATTCGCCGTGCTTGTGGCAGTCCTCAGCATCGCCCCAGTGGAAAACCTGCTTTCCGAGCGGCAGGTGATGAACACCTCCTTTGACCCGTTGAAACTGGTGAACACCTACGGTGCCTTCGGCTCGGTGGGCAAGGTTCGCAACGAGATTGTGCTCGAGGGCACCGCCGACGCGAACCCCGGCCCGGACAGCGTCTGGCGCGAGTACGAGTGGAAGTGCAAGCCCGGCGACCCGATGCGGCGTCCCTGTCTCATCACCCCCTACCACATGCGCCTCGATTGGCTGATCTGGTTCGCCGCCATGGGAGACCTCGAGCGTTACCCGTGGGTCGTTTCGCTGATGGTGAAGCTGCTGCAGGGAGATCCCGGCGCGCTCGGGCTCCTCGACACGAATCCCTTCCCCGAAGCGCCTCCGAAGCAGTTGCGCGCGCTGCTCTACCGCTATCAATTTACCGAGCCGGGCGACCCCTCGGGCGCCTGGTGGAAGCGCGAACCAATTGGCGGCTACGTCGAGGCGCTCTCCCTGGACGATCTGCGGATCGATCCCTTCCTGCTTCGCCACGGGTTGCCTGTCTCGAGTCGAGGTTCCTAGGCGGGTGTCGCCCAGCGGGTGACGCTGGGCGTCGCAGTCGATAGGCTTGGAAAAGACCCATCGACCGCGCCGCGGGCTTGTGTCCGCTGGCGTTCCCAACTTGAATGCGCCGATTCCCCGGGCCTCCCGGTGGCCTCGGACTGTCGGCTTCGGAGCCTTGTGATGAAGACGGCGATCCAGTTCATCACTCGGCTCTTTCCGCTTTGGGCGGTGCTCTTTTCGGGCGCGGCGTTGCTGGTGCCTTCGGCCTTCACCTGGTTTTCGGGGTCCGCGATCCAGTGGGGCCTCGGCTTCATCATGCTGGGGATGGGCCTCACCCTGCGGCTCGAGGATTTTCGGCGCGTGCTGCGCCGTCCCGCCGCGGTTGCTGCCGGGGTGGCGCTCCAATTCACGCTGATGCCGCTGCTGGGCTGGTCGATCGCCATCGGCCTCGAGTTGCCGCGCGAGCTTGCGGTGGGCCTGATCCTGGTCTCTGCCTGCCCGGGAGGCACCGCGTCGAACGTGATCGCCTTTCTGGCCCGGGCCGACGTGGCGCTCTCGGTCAGCATGACGACGGTCTCGACGCTGCTGGCGGTCGTGCTAACGCCGCTGGCCACCGAAGTCTTCGCTGGACAGCTGGTGGAGGTGGATGCACTCGGGTTGCTCGCGAGTATCGCGCTGATCGTGATTCTGCCCGTGACGCTCGGGGTCACCGCGAATGCGCTGAGCCCGCGGGGGGCGTCCCGGCTTTCGGAAGTCTCTCCGATCGTGTCGGTGGTCTTCATCGTGCTGATCTTGGGAACGATCATCGGCTCGAACCGCGACGCGATCCTCGAGCAATGGCAGAA
>CAJXIC010000272.1 GCA_913054385.1 uncultured Pseudomonadota bacterium | reverse complement strand
GTGCGGGAGCCGGATGATTCGGCGCAAGAGCGCCGCGCTGATCCGGCCGATTCGACCCATCACCACCATCGGACAGCCCAGGAGCGAAGCCTCGAGGGTCGCGGTTCCGGGCTTCAGCAAGGCGACGTCGGCGGCCCGCAAGAGTTCGAGGGAACGGTCGTCGACGCATTCGAGATCGAGGCTGCGGGGCAGTGCCGCCTTCGCCACTGCGTCGCGAAGGCTCTGGGGGTCAAGGCTCGGGGCCACGGCGACCCGGAAGACCACGTCCGACTCCCGTGCGTGGATCCAGCGCGCGGCCGCCAGCTGTAGACCGAGATGCCGGTCGACCTCGTTGCGCCGGCTCCCCGGAAGCAGCGTCACCAGCTTCACGGATTCCGGGATGCCGAGAGACAGGCGCGCCGAGGGACGGTCAAAATCACCGGGAAGTGCCTCGATCTGATCGAGCAGGGGGTGGCCCACGTAGTCGGTCCGGACCGCCGCACCTTCGTACGCGGCCTCTTCGAAGGGCAGAATCAGTGCAATGCGATCGACGCGCGCCGCGAGACGTCGGATCCGACCCCGCCGCCAGGCCCAGACCTGGGGCGCCACGTAGTAGAGGATGCGCGCGCTCGAGCGACGCCGGACGTGCGCCGCGAAGGGAATGTTGAAACCACCCGAGTCGATCAGGACCACGAGGTCTGGCCGTTCCGCATCAAGGGCACGCGCCATCGCCCGCCACACACGAAACAGCGAGGTGCCCGCCGCCAGCGGTGCGGAAAATCCGCCGATCGCGAGGGCCTCCGCGGAGACCACCTGGCGAACACCCGCCTCGCACATCCTCGGCCCGGCCATGCCCGAAAAGCGGGCTTCAGGATCGCGCGCGCGGTAGGCGCGAACGAAATCCGCAGCAACCCGGTCCCCGGAACTGTCTCCAGCGACCAGCAATAGCCGTGTCATCCAGCGGGTCTCCCCTGGGACAGCGAGTCCAACACCCGCAACGCAGTTCGCAACGCCCCCAGCCCGTCGACACCTCCTACCGTGGGAGTCGCCTCTTCTTCGATACACGCGATGAAACCGCGCAACTGTTCGAGTAGCGAATCGCGCGGGGCCGCCTCGATCACATCGGTCTGCACGCGAGCGGATCCGTCGGGAGAGACCCTCGAAATCCAGGCTTGCTGCAAAGAGAGGTCAACTTCGAAAGAACAATCACTCTGGAAGATCCGAAGCTTTCGTTTCGAGGTGCGCGATACGCGGCTCGCAGTGAAGTTCGCAGTGCAACCATCGGGAAAGATCAGCCGCGCGTTGGCGACGTCGATCCAGTCGGTGAGGACCGCGACACCTGTCGCCTCGATCTTCTCCGGCTCCGCTCCGATCAGTTGCTGGACCAGATCCAGATCGTGGATCATCAGATCGCGCACGACATCGGTGTCGGTGGCTCGCCCGGCAAAGGGCCCCACACGCACGACTTCCACGAGTCGCGGGCTCTTCACTTTGTCCTGGATCGCACGGATCCCGGCGTTGAACCACTCGAGATGACCGACCTGAAGCACGCGGCCCCCATGGGCGGCGCGCTTGATCAGCGCTTCGGCCTGCTCGAGATCGGCGGCGATGGGTTTCTCGACCAGCACATGGCAACCGCTCTCGAGGGCACGACACACGATCTGGTAGTGCTCGACCGTCGGCACCGCGACGATCGCGGCATCCACCTCGCGCAGCAACCCGGAGGCCGCCGTCGAGGCACGTGTTTCGAAGCGCGCTGCGACGGCGTGTGCGCGCTCGGCAATGATGTCGCAGACCCCGGTGAGTTCGATGGCGCAGCCGTCGCGTGCCAGGGCCACGACCTTCTCGGCATGCAGCGCCCCCATGTGCCCGACCCCGATCACGCCGACGCGGATCATTGCGAACCTCCTCTCGACGCCTGCCCGGCCCCGACACCCAAAAAGGCGATCCCGGACGCGTCGGCCGCCCGACGTGTCTCGCTTCGGTCGAGCAGAAGCGTGTCTCCCGCCCGCACCGCGAGGACGGTGGCCCCGGCGGCCCGCATCGCTTCGATGGTCCCCGGCCCCACCACCGGCAGATCGATTCGGGGGTCCTGGTCGGGTCTTGCAACTTTTACCACCACTGCACCGACTGCACCGCTCTCCCCCGCTCTCCGAATCGTCGCATCGGTTCCCTCGACCGTCTCCAGCGCCAACACGCATCCGCGGCGGACGATGGCACACTGGCCCGCACCGAGCCCACCGAGGGTTTCCGCCACGCGCAAACCAAAACGGATGTCGAGGTGCTCGGCCTCGCTGGGGGCGTGCGCGCCCAGAACACCTTCCTCGACTTTCAATTCAGGAACCCACTCGGCCTGGGGGAGCACGCGGATGCCAGCAGACTCGAATTCGCGGATCATCGCCGCGAGCAGGCGATCGTCTTCGAGCGAGGGGAGCCCTGCGAGAAGCCGTCGGCCGCGTTCGTCGAACTCGACTTCGCCGCCGATCAGCGAGGCTTTCGAGACCCCTCCGGCCAACACCACTTCAACGACCCCGTGCGCCTCGAGTGCGTCGAAGAGCGCCTGGACCTTGCCGAGGGGAAGCGTCACGGCTTCGTCGACGCTGTTGTTGAAATCGGGGGCTGCAATGCCTTTGAGGGCGAGTCCGAAAACGCGCACCCCGCGCTCCCGTGCACCGCATGCAATGGCAGCCGGGAGCCGTCCCGAACCCGCAATTACTCCGAGGATGGGGGCCATTTCCCGGGGACGCCTACCGACAGAACCCGCGCTCGGAGCGTTCGATGAATTCGAGCAGGCGATCGACTTCGGTGACGCCCGGGACTTCGCTTCGAACCCGCTCGAGGGCGAGGCGCATTCGCAACTTCGAATGAAACAGAAGATGGAAGGCGCGCTTCAGGGCGTCGCGCACGCCTACGTCGAGACCGCGGCGCAGGAGACCCACCCGATTGAGCCCAAGGAGACGAGCGCGATCGCCCGCCACCAGGGCGAAGGGCGGCGCGTCCTTGGACAGCTTCGAATTCGCGGCGGACATCACCGACTCGCCGATGCGGGCGAATTGGTGCACCCCGGTGTAGGCCCCCAGGACAGCGTAGTCGCCCACTTCGACGTGGCCCGCGAGCCCCGCGAAGCTCGAGATCACGCAGTCCGACCCCACCTGGCAGTCGTGGCCAATGTGGGCCCCGTTCATGACGTAGTTGCGGTCGCCGAGCCGGGTACCGCCCGGGCCCTGTGATGTCCCCACGTGGATGCTGACGTGTTCTCGAATCACGTTGCCCTGACCGATCTCGAGGACGGTGGGCTCGCCTTCGAAATCGCGGTCCTGGGGCGAGCCGCCCACCGCCGCGAAAGAGTGGACCCGCGTGCCCTCCCCCACCCGCGTGCGCCCGGACACCACCGCGTGCGGAAGCAGGACGACGCCGGCTTCGAGGATCACCTCGGCGCCAACGTGAACAAAGGCGCCCACTTCGACATCCGGTGCAAGCTGTGCTCCGGCTTCGACGGCCGCCGTGGCATGGACGCGAGCCATGGCGAGATCAGTCCTTCTTGTCGAACTCCGCTACCGCGAGGTCCGTGATGTCGAGAGCCTCGCGCGAGTACATGATGCCCGGCGTCTGGCGATCGAAGATCACCGCGTAGCCCTGGCTCCGGCCGATCTCGTCGACCACCGTCTGGAACTTCTCGACGAGTGGCTGCATCAAGCGCGCCTCGTCGAGCTGGATCTGCTGCTGAAAACCCTGCATCGCGGTCTCGAGCTGGCTCTTCAACTCGACGATGTCGAATTGCTTCTTCTGCCGCGCTTCTTTCGAGAGCACCGCCTGCATCTCCTGGAGTTCCTTCTCCATCTG
>CAJXIC010000271.1 GCA_913054385.1 uncultured Pseudomonadota bacterium | reverse complement strand
GATAAGATGACGCTTGCCGCACTGTACGCGACTCTGACGATCTTGGCTGGGCCGATGTCGGCTTTCGCGGCGGCCCGATCGATACGCCCGCCATCGATCGACTCGCCCGCGAGGGAGTCGAACTCGGACGCTTCTACACGACGCCGATCTGCTCGCCGACCCGGGCGGCCCTGATGACCGCTCGCGACCCCATGCGCCTCGGTGTCGCCTACGCCGTCATCATGCCCTGGAGCAACAACGGCATCCACCCGGACGAGCACTTCATGCCCGAGAGCTTCCAGGCCGCCGGGTACCAGACCGCGATCATCGGCAAGTGGCATCTGGGCCACGCCCAGGAGACCTACCACCCCAATCGGCGGGGCTTCGACCATTTCTTCGGACACCTGCACACCGAAGTCGGCTACTTCCCGCCGTTCAAGAACCAGGGCGGGAAGGACTTCCAGCAAAACGGCCAGTCGATCCCCGACGACGCGATCGCCGAAGACGCTTACGAATCCTTCGTCCTGGCGGACGAAGCCGTTCGCTTCATCGAGGACCGCGACAAGAGCCGCCCGTTCTTCCTCTACATGCCCTTCATCGCGCCCCATACCCCCCTCGATGCCCCGGACGACTTGAAGGCAAAGTACAAGGACCTCGAGGACGACCGCCTGCCGACGCGCAGCCGCAACACCGACCGTTCGCGACAAATTGCAAAGCTCACCCTGCGCCCCAGCGCACGCCCGATGTACGCCGCCGTCGTCGACGCCATGGATCAGGCCATCGGCCGGGTGCTCGACGCGATCGACGAGCAGGGCATCGCCGACGACACCATCGTGCTGTTCTTCAGCGACAACGGCGGCGCTGCCTATGCCACCGGCGGCGCCGACAACGCCCCGCTTCGCGGTGGCAAGGGAGATACTTTCGAGGGCGGCATTCGCGTGGTCTCGCTGCTGCGCTGGCCGGGCCACCTCGAGGCGGGCTCGCACTACGACGAGATCCTCTCGGTGATGGACGTCTTCCCCACCCTGGCCGCGGCGGCCGGCGTCGAACCGGGAGCCTGGCGAACCCTCGACGGCCGCAACGCCTGGCCGGCCATTCAATCGGGGGAAGCGGTCCCCCTCGACGACTACCTCTTCTTCGCCTCGGAGACGCCGCTCCGCGGTTCCTTTCACCTGACCGCATTCGACGACGATTGGAAACTCGTGCAGGAGATCGAGCAGGGCTTCCTCTCCGCCGAGGTCACCAACCACCTCTTCCAGATCGACAACGATCCGCACGAGCGGAACAACCTCGCGGCCCAGCACCCCGACGTCGTAGCGCGCATGTCCGACGCGATTCAACGCTGGCGCCTGCGCTACCCGGTCTCGGGCACGCGCTCGACGCTGGTGCCGCCGCCCGGTTGGCGGGCACCGCGCGACTGGGCGACCTACCCCCAGCCGGTGGCTGAACTCCTGTCGGAACCCGCCCCCGGCATGCCCCCTGCGAATGCCCTGCGCCCCCTCGACTGGATGCAAGGGGAAGGCGGCCGGCTGATCTACGATTGCGAACCCTGGGGCTTCGTGAAGGGTGGCCTTTGCAAGTAGCTCGCGGGGTGCGACTCGCCGCGCTCTTTGCGCTGGCGGCGCTTCTCGCCTGCACGCCGGAAACGGATGCGCCGGCCGACCCCTCGGCCGCTGCTGCCGGCGACGGTCTGGCCACCCGCGAGGAGCAGCGAGATCACGAGAAGCCCCGTTCTTCGCATTTACGGGGGGTAGCCAAACCCGGCGCGCCTCGCAGCCCCGCGCACGTCCGTTACGCTCCCGCCACGGGAGGATGAGCATGAATCTTCGCGGCGAACCCGCTCAGGTCGGACGCCACTGCGGCTCCAACGAGTACACCATCGATGCGGCGCGGGTGGAGGCCTACCGCGACGCCCTCGAGGACCGCTCGCCCGGCAGCGACCCGTTCGCGCCGCCCCTGCTGCTGCACTCTGAATGTTACGAGTTCCTCGCCGAGTGGTATCTCCCCACCCTCGTCGGCAACCTCCACGCCCAGCAGGACTGGGAGTCGTACGCCCCGATTCCCCTCGGCACGAAGGTCCGAACGCGTTCGACGATCGTCGATCGCTACCAGAAACGCGGACGCGACTACGTGGTGAACGAAACCGACGTAATGTCGGTAGAGGGCTCGCGGTTGCTCGTGCGTGGCCGCACGCACCAGTCATTCCTGCCCCCAAAGGAGCCCTCGGAGGAGCCGAAGGCCCCCGCCCCGAAGCGCTCCCACCCGCCCTTTCCCGTTGCCAGCGGGCGCGACCTCGAGCCCGCCGAACTGACCATGGACGAGCACCGCTGTTGGCTCTTCTCAGGACCGAAAGCCAATTATCACAACGACCGCGAAGAGGCGCGAAAACTCGGGTTTCCGAATATCGTCGTGCAGGGAATGCTCTCGACCTGCCTGGTGTCGAGGGTGATGCAGCAGGCCTTCGGCATGGGCTGGCTCGAGGGCGGGCGCATGTCGGTAAAGCTCACCTCGGTGGTCTGGGTCGACGAGCGCCTCCGCTGCCATGCGCGGGTGCGCGAGACGGCGCCGGAGGGCACACGCGAGCGAGCCCACTGCGACGTGTGGGTCGAGAAGGACGACGGCACCCGAAGCCTGATTGGCGGGGCTTCCGCGCTCTCCTAGGCCTCGGCTTCGATCAGCGCGGCGGCCTCGTCGGCGAGCGCTTCGAAGCGATCCGGGTTTCCCGCGAGAAGGGGCACCAGGAGTTGGTCCACACCGGCGTCGGCGTAGCGCGCGCGGGCGTCGGCATCGACGTGACGGGTCGCCGGGGCCACGCTGACCTGGATCTCGCTCCGGCTGCGACCGGCTTCGGCGAGCAGGCGTTCGAGCTCGCGGATGTGTACCAGAGCTTCCTCCGGCGACATCCGGAAGCCGTACCAGCCCTGGCCGATCTCGGCGACGCGACGCAGCGCGCCCGGGCTCTCGCCCCCAAAGTGGATCGGCGGGTGCGGGACCTGCACCGGCTTGGGATTCTGCAAGCACTCGGGCAGCGTGTAGAACTCGCCGGCATGCTGCGATACCTCGTCGCACCAGAGGGTCTTCATCACCGCCAACGCCTCGCGGGTGCGCGCAGCGCGGCGCTCGAAGGGAACGCCGAGCGCCTCGAACTCCTCGCGCAGCCATCCGATCCCGACACCAAAATCGACCCGGCCCCCGGAAAGGAAGTCGAGGTCCGCGACCTGCTTCGCGGTGTAGACCGGGGAGCGCTGGGGAACCAGGCAGATCCCGGTCCCGAGGCGCAGCCGCTTCGTGTGCGCCGCCACCCAGCCGAGCGCCGCGAAGGGCTCGAGGGTGCCAATGGGATCGCCGGGGATGCGCCCATCGTCGGAATAGGGATAGCGCGAGGCGTACTCCCGAAAGAAGAGCACGTGCTCGGGAACCCAGAGCGAGTGGAACCCACGCTCCTCTGCGATCTCCCCGATCCGTCCGAGAAATTCGGGCGGCGTGTGCGCCCCCGCTGCCGTCACGATTCCGATCTTCATGCGGCCCCCCTCCGGACGTACTGTAGACCCCCGAGACGACGCGAGCACCACTCCGCCTTGACGCCGGCGTGGTTTCTCGTGCAGGCTGCGAGGAGTTGATCTCGGGGGCCCGCAGTTTGCTCCAATCGCTCCATCGAAGGTTTGCCGCGGGCCTCGCGGCCGCGAACCTACCGGGCTGCGCAGCGGGCACCGGCCCCTGTCCAGGCTCCCCGCCCCAGGCGATCCGCGTCTTCGAGAACGCCTCGACCTTGGACGGCATGGTGGCCAGCAGCGCCGACCGGGTGATCTACTGGGAGCCCGAGGCCTCGACCTACTTCCCGCCCCAGCCGCT
>CAJXIC010000270.1 GCA_913054385.1 uncultured Pseudomonadota bacterium | reverse complement strand
CCGCGGGTGCGAAAGCACGTCCTCTACCGCGAAACTAAACTGAAGTAGCGCCTCGCCGACTGAAGGAGCTGCGCCCCAGAAGGCGCGCTCCAGGGAGATCCGATGACCTGGGTGATCACGAGTCTGTGCCAGGACAAACTCGACATGGCATGTGTCGAGGTGTGCCCGGTGGATTGCATCGTGGTGTACAAGGGCGACGATACCGCGGCCTTTCCGAAGCAGCTCTACATAGACCCCGAGGAGTGCATCAACTGCGGCGTCTGCGAGCCCGAATGCCCCTGGGAAGCCATCTACGAAGACGAGCAGGTGCCCGACGTATTCGCTGCGGATACCGAGCTGAACGCGAAGATCGTCGACGTGCGCGACGAATTCGAGGTTCCCGAGCGTCCCGACGACATCGAGGCGCCGTCGCCCGAGGACGTCAAGAAGAACAAGGAGAAGTGGTCCTACGACGGCTAGGTTCCGCTTCCGCCCGCTTGGTCAAAGGCCCGGGCCATCGCCTCGAGCGGCGCTTTGCAGCCGCTCCAGCTTTCGAATTGCAGCGCGGCCTGGTGCACCAGCATCCACTTCCCCTCGACCGTGCGCGCTCCGGCGGCTGCGGCGTCGCGTAAAAGGCGCGTGCGCGCGGGTTCGTAGACGGCGTCCATCACGACGCAATCCGGGTGGAGCGCTTCGGCGGCCACCGGCGACAGGTCGGAGCCGAGCCCCACGCTGGTGGTGTTGACGAGGATCTCGAAGCGGTGGTCGGGCAGGGCGCCAAGAGGCCCGGCAGCCCGGGCGCCAAGGTCTGCTGCCAAGCCCTCCGCTGTGGCCACCGTGCGGTTCAGCACGGTGACCTCGGCTCCCTCGCGGCAAAGCGCGTAGACCAGTGCGCGCGCGGTCCCGCCGGCGCCGAGCACGACGGCCCTGCGTCCCGCCACCGGCGCCTCGCGTTCGAGCGCACGCAGGGCCCCCTGCCAGTCGGTGTTGCTGCCAACGAGCTCGTCTTCGACACGGGTGATCGTGTTGACCGCGCCGATCTTCTGGGCGACCGGGTCGATCCGGTCGAGGTATTTACGCACCGCGACCTTATGCGGGAGCGAGACCGCGAGCTGCCGGATTCCGAGGGCGCGGGCGCCCCGCAGTGCGTCGCCCAGCAGCTTCGGGGCCACGTCGAAGGCGACGTAGGTGGCATCGAGTCCCCGCTCGCGGTAGGCGGCGCGGTGCATCGCGGGGGAGCGGGTGTGTCCTGCTGGATGCAGGAGGATCCCGCAGAGAGAGGTTAACGGGGATCGCGTCGGCGCCACGCGGTCCAGTGTGTCCCATTGCAAAGGGGGCGGCCAACGAGAGCTACCCCAAGTGACGGAACTGCGGTATCCCAAGGGCCTGCCAGCAGGAGGAACCGTGGCCACGAAGAAATCCCCCCGGCGCCCCGCGCGAGCGCGCGTCGCCATCCTGATGGGGAGCGCCAGCGACGCGCCGACGATGCAGCCCGCCAGCGACGCCCTCGAGGCCCTCGGCGTCGCCTGCGACGTGCGCGTGATCTCGGCGCATCGCACCCCCGAACGCCACACCCGCTACGTGCGGGGTGCCGAGAAGAAGGGCATCGAAGTCTTCATCTGCGGCGCTGGTTTTGCGGCCCATTTAGCCGGCGTGACCGCGGCACTGACTCCGCTCCCCGTGCTCGGGGTGCCGCTCGATTCTTCGGCGCTAAAAGGTCTCGACTCGCTGCTCGCCACGGTCCAGATGCCGGGGGGCATTCCGGTGGCGACCTTCGGGATCGGCAAGGCCGGTGCCAAGAACGCGGGGCTCTTTGCCGGGGCGATCCTGGCGCGCTCGGATGCGCGCGTGCGCCGCGCCCTCAACACCTATCGCAAGCGCCAGACCGCCGCCGTCCCCCAACGCCCCTAGCGGGGACGGGAAAACGGGGACGGGTTTTCTTTTTTTCCTTTTCGGCAAGCAAAGCGCGGGGGCAACGCAGCTCTCCGCTGCCGAAAAGGAAAAAAGAAAACCCGTCCCCGTTTTCCCGTCCCCGTTTACCGGGCGCGGGTGAGGGCGGCCTGCAGGTCCGTCCAGACGTTGCGGCGATTCTCGGCGGTGTACTTTCGCAGGACGTAGGCCGGGTGCAGCGTGGGCATCAATGGGATCCCGCGATACTCGCGCCAGGTTCCGCGCGCGCGCGTGATCGCGACCTCCTCGCCGAGCAGCAGGCTCGCCGCCGGACGTCCGAGCGTCACGATCACGCGTGGCTTCACCGCCTGGATCTGGGCGTCGAGAAAGGGGCGACAGGCGGCGACTTCGTCGGGGAGCGGGGTGCGGTTCCCGGGCGGTCGACACTTTACGATGTTGCAGATGTAGACCTCCGAGCGCGAAAGGCCCATGCCCTTTTCGATCATCTGGGTGAGGAGTTCTCCCGCGCGCCCCACAAAGGGGAGTCCGCGCAGGTCCTCCTGTTCGCCCGGGCCCTCGCCGACAAAGAGGATCTTCGCGTCGGGGTTGCCATCGCCGAAGACGATCTGGGTGCGCCCAGCGCACAAGCCGCAGCGCTGGCAATCGCCGAGATCGTCGCGGACGGCTTCGAGGGTGAGAGTCTCCGCCGCCGTTACGATGCTTCTCGTCGTGCGGTCTGGAACCAGTTCGTCGTCGCTGGGTCGCGGTGCGGTCGGCAGATGACGCGGCAGGACGTCGCTGCCTTCCCCGATCCATTCGCGCAGCCAGACCTTCGAACTCGCGAGTACGCCGCGCAGTTCGTGCAGGGGGTCCGATTTCACCGGGCCTCCTAAGGGCCGCCGCTGCCCGCGAGGGGGCGGGGCACCACCAGGGCGGCAAAAAATTCGCGCTGGTCGGCATCGACCGCCGGCCACCACGCCGCCCCGTCGAGCGGCTCTCCGGTGCCGGCTTCGATCGTTCCGTGGCGCTGGCGTTCGATCTTCTCTTCGACCGCGAATTCGAAGCCCGGGTCGTTGGCGTTGTCGTGGCAGCTCCCGCAGATCTGAAGGATCACGCAGGAGTCGCATTTGTCGCCGAGGGAGACGATCGTGCCGATGCGCCGCGCGCCGTCCGCTATGTGGTTGGCGCCCGGGCCGTGACACGATTCGCAGCCGACCCGCGCGAGGTCGGGCTCGTTGCGCACACTGCCCGCTGCGGGAAAGCCGCCGGGACGGTCGTAGCCCGTGGTGTGACAGCGCAGGCAGTTGAGGTCGTCGGCTTTCCCGGCCGTCACGAGCGTGGTGCCGGCGTGGCCGTGGGGCCCCGCCGCAAAGGTCTCGAACTCCTTCGCGTGGCAACCCTGACAGGCATCCGAGCCCACGTAATCTGCGTTCGTCGGCAGCACGTCGCGAACCTCTCCGCGTGCCTCGACGAGAGCCGCGCGCTCGGAATCGGGAAGCGCCACCAGGGCAGCGTGCGAAATTTTCGGCAGGAAAGAAGCGTAGTCAAAGCCCAGCGAGTGGGTCGGGTTGTGGCAGCCCTGGCAGGCCGGCGCGTAGTCGCCGCCCTTTGCGAAATCCGGCGAGAGGTGTGGACCGCCGCGTCCGTGACACGATTCGCAGCCGACGTTCTCGAGGTGAGTGGGGTGGTCGGTGATGCTGAAGCCGCCGGGCTTCTCGAAGCCGACGACGTGACAGCCGACGCATTCGGGATCGCGCTCAGCGGCGTGCTCGACCAGCGTGCCGTAGGCGTCCGCGTGATTCGTGTAGAGCCATGAGTCGTGTTCGACGGTGTGGCAGACGCCGCACACGTCGTTCCCGGTGTAGCCCTCTGGGTTCAGCAGCATCGGAATCGTGCTTCCAGAGATCTTCGCGAGCTGCATGCGCAAGAGCGCAGTGCCGCGCCCCTCTCGCCAACCCTGCGTGC
>CAJXIC010000269.1 GCA_913054385.1 uncultured Pseudomonadota bacterium | reverse complement strand
CGCCCCGGCAGGCCGCGCGATCACGTTACTGGCGCGGCGCAGAACTTCGGAACGGTGAGCAACCCCCTCCGCCGCGAACGCCTCGGCCACCCGCGACGCCACGCGCACCACGGCGCGAGCCACCTCTATGGGGCCCGGCGCAAACGCGCTCGCCGCGAGGCGCTCGTCGAGCGCTTCGGCATGGGCCGGCTCGAGGCCTGCGTCGAGCAGATCGTCGACCACCGGCCGCACCACCGAGAAGCCGTCGTCGCGCGAACCGAGCCGGGCCTGCAACACGGGCTCTTCGCGCGCGAAGTCGCGGACCAGGATGGAGGCGAGCAGCGAGGACGTGGGCAGCGGCTCGCCCGCCCGCTCGAGGATTTCGAGAGCCAGCGAATGCAGCGTCTGGACCCGGACCCCGAGCAACCCGCCGCCGACGTGCGCGACCAGCGCGGCCGCGAGGTGCTGCCGCAAGCTCTTCGAAGGCACCACGATCCGCAGCGGCTGCGAGAGCAGCGCCGGATCGCCCCGCAGATCGCGCTGGCAGGCTTCGACCTCTTCCAGCAACGCGGCCTCGACGGCACGCGGACCCCGCCCCAGCCGGATCTGGCCCGCATTGATTTGGCCGGCAGCAGATCGGCTCATTGCGGCACAACATACTGAATTTGCGAGGGTTTTCTCCATGCCTCGAAGGCGTACGGGGACCGGGGCACGGCCGCGAAGACCACCAAAATGATATTGATTTTCATTTTCAGGACCCTATGCTCTGGGAGTCGGGCGGGCAGCGAAGCCACCCCGTCCTCGAGAGAGACCACCCCGATGCTCGTGTGCCACTGCAACGGAATCTCCGACCGCACCATCCGACGCGTCATCCGCGGCGGTGCGAACAGCTTGGGCGAGGTTCGCAGCGCCTGCGGCGCCGGTGGCTGCTGCCAGAGTTGCACCCCCGCCATCCGCAAGCTGCTGCGACTCGAGACCGCACAGACCGAGCGCGACGCCGACACCACCGACCGCCCGCAGTCTGCCGCCTCCGCCTGACCAAAGCGGTCACACCCCGGCGCTTTTTCGCCGCCCTGCCCCGTCACCCGTGGCCCGCCCTGCGTCCGCCGCGCGTTGAACTCGACTTCCAATTTCGGTTTCGTCGACACCCGCCGGGCGGGGTCTATCCTGTGGCTGAAACCAACGATCGGAGGCACCCGCCATGCAGGGAAATACCGAAATCCTCGAAGCCCTGAACGGGGTTCTGACCGCGGAACTCACCGCGATCAACCAGTACTTCATCCACCACCGGATGTGTGCGAACTGGGGCTATGAAAAACTCTCGGCGAAGAAACGCGAGGAGTCGATCGAGGAGATGCAGCACGCCGACAAGGTGATCGACCGCATCCTCTTCCTCGACGGCATCCCCAATATGCAGCGTCTAGGCTCGGTGGGCATCGGCGAAGACCCGGTCGAGCAGCACCGGCTCGACCTCGAACTCGAACTCGAAGCCGTGGCCAATCTCAACCGCGGCATCGCCCTGGCGCGCGAGGCCGGCGACAACGGCAGCCGCGAACTCCTCGAGGCGATCCTCACCAACGAGGAAGAGTCGGTCGACTGGCTCGAGGCGCAGCTCTACCTGGTGGAGAAACTCGGCGCCGAGAACTACCTCGCCGAGCAAATTCACAAGTAGCCGCGCCAGACGTCCCGCCCCGCGCCTATGGGCGGTAGGGGGCGCGGCCCACGCGGTCGCCGACGAAGGAGCCGATGTAGAGGTCGTCTCCCAGCGCGAGGGCCGAAGACGCCGCACCGGTGGCCGTGCCGGGGTGTTCGAGGATGACCTCGGTGGCGAGGGTCGAGGGGTCGACGCGCACCACCGAGAAGGCCAGCGGGCACGCCCCCCGCTTCACGCGACTGCAGGAGAGCAGATCGGCCACATCGCCCACCTGCCCCGCCACCAACAGACGCCCGTCGGCGGTCCAACTCAGATTATCGGGGCGGTGCGGGAGCGGGGTACTGCGGAGGGTCGGCGGGCCACTGCGATGGCGGCTCACCTGCACCAGGCGTTCGCCGCCCCATTCGGAGAAGTACACCTCGGCACCGTCCGGTGTCGCCGCGACGCCGTTGGGCGCCACGCCGCGGGTCCCTTCGATCTCGCGCCATTCGCCCCCGGGGCGCCAGGTCAGCAGGAAACCGGTGTCGAGACCGAGCGTCATGCGCAGCATGTCGAGAAAGCCCTGGATGCCTTCCGTGCCCGACATCATCTTCGAGACGATCACTTCGCCGCTGGGGAGCAGGACTACGTCGTTGGGCCAGACCCCTTCGGGTGTTTCGATGCAGCCGACCCATTGCGCCACCGGACCATCGGGGGAGAAGCCGAAGTCGAAAAACTCGATCGAATCGCGGACACCGTGGCTGACGACCGCGATGCGCGTGGGACCACCGGGGATCGTGACGACGTCGATGCCGTGGGGGCCAAAATCGGGGGCGGCGGGCGGGCCTTCACACGCGGGGTCGCCGAAGCGCGCGCCCGGGTCGCCAGCGAGCGGGCGGCTACTCGGGTAGAGCACCACGCGGCGGTCGTCTTCCGGGCGCCAGGCGAGCAGACTGCCCGAAGTGGCGCCCTCGGCCCCCATCCTTGGCATCTGGCTGACCGCGATCCAGCGTCCGCCGGGAAGCGCCGCGAGATCTTCGGGGTTCTCGAAACCGCAGACGACCTCGACGCCGTCCGCGGCCTCGCAGTCCACCAACCCCTGGACTTCGCCGCCACAGCCGGCTGCGAGGAGCCCGACCGCGACAAGAGAAAGGATCACGCCGCTGGCGGCGGTATTGAATCGCTGCATGGAACCTCCGCGTCGCGCGCCCCCCGGTCGCGGACCCGGGGAGTGTGCGCTTTCGCGGGGCGCAGCGCAGCCGAGAGCGGCATCCTCTGAAACCCAATGTCCCCGCCCTACTTCGCCTATGGCTCGAACCTGCTCGCCTCGCGTCTCGAGGCGCGCGTCGGCCCGGTTCGCGTGCTGGGAACGGCCGTGCTGGCGGGTTTCGAACTCGCCTGGAACAAGCCCGGACAGGACGGCAGCGGTAGAGCGAACCTGCGGCCGCGGCCCGGGGCGCTGTGCCGGGGCGCGCTCTACGCGCTTCGCCCAGACCAATGGCGGGTACTCGACACGTTCGAGCCGGGCTACCGGCGCGAGGGGCACCTCGTACGCGGCGGCGACGGCCGTGAAATCGAGGCGACGCTGTACCGCTACGAGACCACCAGCCCCGATCTCGCCCCCCACGCCGATTACTTGCGCCTCGTCCTGGAAGGCGCCCGCGAACACCGCCTCGCGGCGCAGAACGGGGACGGGTTTTCTTTTTTTCCTTTTGTCCTTTTCAAGTAGAGGGCTCGCGTCGGCTGCCCGAGCACCTGAAAAGGACAAAAGGAAAACCCGTCCCCGTTCTGCGGCGGTCTGCGGCGCCGATTGCGTCCCCTGCTCGGCTAGATCCCGAAGTCCCAGGAGTCGCCGCTGTGGTAGTGCTTGAGCACGTTCTTGGCGATCAGGATCTTGTGGACTTCGTCGGGACCATCCGCCAGGCGTAGCGTGCGGGCACCGCGGTACATCGCCTCGAGCGGAAGCTCGGCGGAGACCCCGAGGGCGCCGTGCACCTGGATCGCCCGGTCCACCACGCGGTGCATGGCGGCGGGCACGAAGATCTTGATCGCCGAGATGTCGGTGCGGGCGTCGACGCCCTGCTCCATCAACTCCGCGCAGCGGATCGTCATCAGGCGTGAAGCCTGGATATCCATGTACGAATCCGCGATGAAGCCCTGGATGAACTGCTTCGTCTCGAGCTTGCCGCCGTGCACCTCGCGCTCCATCGCGCGCCGCACCA
>CAJXIC010000268.1 GCA_913054385.1 uncultured Pseudomonadota bacterium | reverse complement strand
AGCACACGGCAAGCAACTCCGCCGTCTCGTCGACCACCGCGCTCTCGGAGTCCGAATTGGGAGCGCCCGCGCGCACCCAGATCTCGAAGGCCTCGAGCAGCTCCTCGGGAAAGTAGCCCGGCGGCATCCGCGAACCTTCACCCGACTCGAGCGCAGCACCGTGGGCCGCCGCCGCGAGCTTGCGGATCAGGAAACTCTGACTCGGCTCACCCGGAAGGATGTACAACTCTTTGTTGGCGAAGTTGTTCGAAGCAACGTTGACGATGTTCTCGTAGACCGAGCCCGGCGCAAGGTCGAGGCCCCCGGCCGGTGCGCTGCCCGTGTGGCAGGCCGCGCAGGCGTACTCCCCCTCGAAGACCAGCGTTTCGATCGCTTCCCAGGTGGTCGCGAAATCCTGGTTCGCGCAGGTGGTCGCCTCGCACAGGGCGCTGCACCCGTCGCTATCGACGAGGTTACCGTCGTCGCAATCTTCTCCGAGTTCGTGAATGCCGTTGCCGCAGACCTGCTCCGGACAGCTGCCCGGTGCCGCGGCACCGCTCGCCGCAAAGTGCCCCGCCTCGTTCGCGCTGATCGCAGCACCCGTGGCACTGCCCGCCACCGCGCAATACGACTCGTCCTCGATCTGCACGTGTACCCAGACGGCGTCCTGCGGACCCTCGACCTCGAAGCTCCAGTTCGGACCCGAGGCCTCGATCGAAAGCGCGCCCGGCTCGAGCAATACCGACGTCACCCCACCCTCGCGGCCCTCGGGATCGGAGTAGAGGTAGGAACCGCCTACCGGCTCGCTCCAGAGCCCTCGGTCGAGCTCTATCAACTCGGTGCGCCCAGCAAAATCGCCCGTGCCGAGCACCAGCAGCTTTACGCTCTCGTCTCCCGGGTCGTGACCGATTTCGAGTGCAACCTGGCCGCTCGTCTGAAAATGAAACGACTGCTCCGCCGCGGTGCCGCTCGTCTGGATCTCGATCACATCCAAACCAATCGCAACCTTTGCGTCGTGGGCTTGTGCCAAACTCGGCAGGCACAGCGCCATCGCGAAAACCAGCGCGATCCCGATCACAGCGCGGAACGCGGGCACCCGCGGGAGAGCCTTCCGTCTCGTCATTGACTCAACTTCTCCGGTGGGCCGCACGACAACCCGGGGGCGTCAATCCGGTGTCGCGGCCTGGCGCATGAAAACGCCGGATAAAGGTAGCCAACTACACCCAACAGAACCGCGAAGGCCGCGAAAGTTCCGCCTGGGGCTCCAGGCTGGGTCTCCGGCCACGTGGGGGACCGCCCGCGGGATTACTGCTAGCGGGCCACGCCGGGCTCCTCGTCGCGGGTGTACCACCAGGCCCAGAGGACAAAGAGCGCCTGGAACGGCAGCCGAACCCAGTTGAGCATCGCATTCCCGCTACCCGGTCCGTCCACGCCCATGTTCTCGAAGGTGACGTAGAGGTTGGCGGGAAAGACTGCGACGAGCAGCGCGATGACGCCCCAGGCCGCCAGCACCCGGGTGCGAGGCTCGAGCAAGAACACCCCGAGGACGATTTCGGCGAGGCCCGAGAGTACGTTCAGCCACTCGGGGTCCGGGAGATTCGGCGGCATGATCGCCAGGTAGAAGGCGGGATTCAAGAGGTGGTTGAAGCCGGCGAAGACGTAGAACGCCGCCATCAACCAGAGGAGTGCGCGCTTGATAGAACTCATGCCGGCATTCTGCCCTCTCCCCGCTGGGATTCCAACCCCCAGCGGGGACGTCCCCGCCTGGGGCCGGTCTGGTAGAGTTCCGGCCGCACGCGCCAAAGCCCCTTCGAGAAAGCGATGGAAAAGCCTCTCCCCTCCCTCACTGCCCCGCACCAACTCGCCTACACCTACAAGCGATCGTTGGGTCCCGTGCTCGGCGCCTTTTTCAACGCGCTGCGCGAGGGGCGCATCCTAGGCGTGCGCCGCAAGGACGGCAGCGTGCTGGTGCCGCCGAAGGAGTACGACCCGGAAACCGGCGAGAGCCTCGGTGAGATGGTCGAGGTCGCGAGCGAGGGCGAGGTATTGACCTGGGCGTGGGTCAAGGCGCCCCGCCCGAGCCAGCCGCTAGACCGCGCCTTCGCGTACGCGTTGATCCGTCTCGATGGCGCCGCTACCCCGCTACTGCACGCGGTGGACGCGGGCAGCGAAGACGCGATGCACTCGGGCATGCGCGTGCGCGCGCGCTTCGCAGCGCAGCCGCAGGGCGGCATCGGCGACATCGCGTGTTTCGTTCCGGCCTCCGAAGAGCCCGACGACACTTCGCCCGCACCGAGCGAAGGCACCGAACCGCTCGAAATTTTGCGCACGCCGGTCGAACTCGATTACACCTACTCCGCAGGCGAGTCGGCTTCACGCTTCCTGCGTGGCATCGGCGAAGGGCGCATGATCGGCCAGCGCTGCCCGGTGGATGGCCGCGTCTACTTCCCGTCGCGCGGTTCGTGCCCCCAGCACGGAGTCCCGATTTCGGGCGAGGCCGTCGAACTCGTCGACCGGGGCACGGTCGTAACCTTCTCGATCAACCGCGTCCCCAGCCCCAACATCGATCTCGAGCTGCCCTACGCCGCGATCCAGGTCGTTCTCGACGGGGCCGACACCACCTTCTTCCACGTGCTCGGCGAGTGCCCCATCGAAGACGTCCGCATGGGGATGCGCGTCGAGGCGGTGTGGAAGCCGCGCGAAGAGTGGACCGACTCGATCGAGAACATCATCTACTTCAAGCCCTCGGGCGAACCCGACGCCGAATTCGCGAGCTACGAGGACCACATCTGATGCGAGACGTAGCCGTCGTCGGTTTCACCCAGTCGAAGAGCCAGCGCCGCGAGCGCGACCACAACGAGACCGAGATCCTGATCCCGGTGATCGTCGACCTCAAGAAGAGCCTCGGCCTCGAGACACGGGACATCGACTTCATCTGCTCTGGCAGCAGCGATTACCTCGCCGGGCAGGCCTTTGCCTTCGTCTCCGGGCTCGATGCCATCGGGGCCTGGCCGCCGATCGCCGAATCGCACGTCGAGATGGACGGCGCCTGGGCCCTTTACGAAGCCTGGGTGAAAATTCAGATGGGCAGCGCGGACGTCGCGCTGGTCTACGGCTTTGGCAAGCCCTCGATGGGCGACCTGCCGCGCACCATGGCGCTGCAACTCGACCCCTACTACACGATGCCGCTGTGGCCCGACGCCATCTCGATTGCGGCGCTGCAGGCGCGCGCCTGCCTCGAGGCCAATGTGCTCAGCGAACGCGACATGGCCAAGATCGCGGTGCGCGACCGCGCCAACGCGAAGCAGAACGAGTACGCCCAGGTGGCAGGCGATTTCGAGGTCGACGCGCTGCTGGCGGAGGAAACACTGGTCTCGCCGCTGCGCAAACACGATTGCTCCCCGATCTCCGACGGCGCCTCGGGCATCGTGCTGGCGGCGGGCGACCGCGCGCGCGAACTCTGCGACCGCCCGGCCTGGATCCGCGGCTTCAATCACATCGTCGAACCCCACGAACTCGGCTGCCGCGACCTGACGCGCTCGCGCTCTACCGAGATCGCCGCCGAGAAGGCCGGCGTGGGAAAGGACAAGATCGACGTGGCCGAGGTCTACGGGCCGTTCACGCACCAGTCGATCCTGGTCGAGCGGGCGCTCGGCCTCGGCAACGACACCCGGGTGAACCCCTCGGGCGGCGCACTCGCCGCCAACCCGTTGATGGCCGCGGGGCTCACGCGCATCGGCGAAGCCGCGGCCCGCATCTGGGACGAATCCGGCGACCGTGCGGTGGCCCACGCCACCTCGGGCCCGTGCCTACAGCAGAACCTCGTCGTCGTGTTGGAGGGCCACTAGCATGGCCCTTCGGTGCGGAGTCGTGGGGATCGGTCA
>CAJXIC010000267.1 GCA_913054385.1 uncultured Pseudomonadota bacterium | reverse complement strand
CCTGGAGCGTCTTTCGCGTTGACACCCGAGACCCTCGCCCGTAACTTGACGCGACCCCGCGAGCCGGGTCGGCCTCTCGCTTCGGCCCTCGGAAAATCGCGTCGAGCGGCCGCATTCGGATTCTGCCCCGGAGCCCTGCGCCGACATAGGGGGAAGCATTGCATGCGCTGGATTGGCCTGATCGTTGGCCTGGCCGTCGCACTGGTTGCCGGCTGGGCCTTGCTCTCGAGTTTAGGAGGCGGCGATCTCCCGACAGGGGCTCCGCCTTCGCGATCCGCGCCCAGCGAGGGACCCGCGGACGAAATCGACGAGGCGTCGCGCGAACGCTTGCGAGCGATTTTGCGGGCCTCTGAGGCCGAGAGCGAATGAGCATCGTGCGTACGCGCGAGGATTTCGAGGCCGAAGAACTCGAACGCCTGGCGCCCTTCGCTTCAAAGAGCGGGGCTTCCGAGGGCCGCCTCGTGGCGGAAGTCGATCACCCCTACCGCACCGCTTTTCAGCGAGACCGTGATCGCGTCGTGCATTCGCGGGCCTTTCGAAGGCTCGAATACAAGACCCAGGTCTTCGTCTACCACGAGGGCGACCACTACCGGAACCGCCTCACCCACACCCTCGAGGGCGCGCAGATCGCGCGAACCATCGCGCGCATCCTGCGTCTCAACGAGGATCTCGCCGAGGCCATCGCGCTGACCCACGACCTCGGGCACACGCCCTTTGGTCACGCCGGCGAACGCGTGCTCGACCACCTGCTCGAAGGCGACGGGGGTTTCGATCACAATCGGCAGACCCTGCGTGTCGTCGACTGGCTGGAGTCTCGCTACCCCGATTTTCGTGGGCTCAACCTGACGTTGGAGGCCCGCGAAGGGGTGCTGAAGCACGGCTGTGACTGGGAGCACCCGGTTCCGCTCCCGACCCTCGCGGCCCAGCGGAGTCTCGAATCGCAGGTGGCCGACATCGCCGACGAGATCGCCTACGTGAACCACGACCTCGACGACGGCCTTTGTGCGGGGCTGCTCGACTACGAGGGCCTGCAGGAGTTGGCCCTGTGGCGGGAGGCCTTCGCGGCGACCCCCGAAAAGGCGCACCGGGCTGGGGGGACGGTGGAGCGCTCCCAGGTGGTGATCGCGCTGATCAACTACCTGGTCTCGGACGTCGTAGCCGAGACGGCCCGGCGGCTCGGAGCCGTGTCCCTGCCGGACCTGGCGGCGGTCCGGCGCCATGGGGACCCGCTGGTCGGCTTTTCGGAGCGCGTCGAGCGCGAGAAACTGCTACTGAAACGCTTCCTTTTCGAGCATTTCTACAACCATCCGCGCGTGTTGGCGACGACCCGGAAGGCCGAGCGCGTCATGAGCGACTTATTCCAGGTCTACCGAGAAGACCCGTCGCTGCTTCCCGTTGCGGTTCGTGGGCGCTTCGATTCGGAATCGGAGGTTCGCGTGATCGCCGACTACATCGCCGGAATGACCGACCGCTACGCCATCGAAGAACACCGAAAGCTGCTGGATCCCCATGACCTCGCATGATTCGCCCGATCTGAACGAGCGCGTACGCGTGGTGCTGGTGACGGCCCCCCCCCAGGAGGTCGGCCAGCCGATTGCGTCGGCTCTCGTTGAGGAGCGGCTTGCGGCCAGTGTGAACCTGGTTCTCGAGCTGACCTCGGCCTGCCGAATCGGGGAAGAAGTGAAGCGGGACGAAGAAGTCCTGTCGCTGAATGAGACGTGCAACCCGCGCTGCGATTCGCTTGCGGCTCGGGTCCGTGAACTCCATCCCTACGAACTCCCCGAGGTGTTGGCGCTGCCAGCCGTCGGGGGGGACCCGGCCTCCGTGGCCTGGGTGACCGCGGAGGCGTCCCCGTGAGCCTTTCCGTGGAACGTCGGGGGATGGGCCCGTGCGAATGCGCCGTGGGGCATGCAGAGCGCGGTTCAACCCAAGCATGGCGGTACCGCTGTTGCGTGCGTCGATCACGGGCGATTCGCCCGACTCCGCACGCGCACGGTCGGCCGTGGAGGAAGACATGAGACGAAGATTCGGACGCCGGAGACGACGCGACGAGGGCGCTTCCCGCGAAGGCGGCATCGACGCCGCCCACTGGTTCCGGGTGATCTCGGAGGACGACTCGAATCCGCTCGAACGGCTCGAACCGGTCACGGTCGAGGGGTTGCCTTCGACGCTGGCGGTGGTGGCCGAGGGCCGAGATGCGGACGGCACGCGGGTGCGGGTGGCGTTTTCGCCCACTTGTGGCGGAGATGCCTGGTTGGGTGCGCTGGCTGCGGGCCCCTTTGACGGCGAAGTGATCGCATTGGCGCCGCACTGGAGTGCCGGGGGCCGTCGTCGCCTGGAGCTGGCAGGGCCGGCCACGCTCGAGATTGCGCCACGCCTGGTGCCCGCGCTGGCCGCGGGCGCTTCGGAGGTGCGGGCCGAAGTCGAGCCGGGAGCGCGACCGATCTCGCTCGAGAACCTGGCGACGCGCTGCCGGGACAGCGAGCAACGAGCGCTGTTCATGCGCGCCGGAGAAGCACTGCGCGGGCTGGCGGCGAAATTCGACGGCGTAGCCCGGGGCTCGGTCGAGGGATACGAGTTGGTGCTGCAAGGCAAGCGGATCGCGCAGCTCCGCGTCGAATCCGGTGTGCTGCGGCTGCGAGTGGCCGTACCGAGAGAAGCGTCGCTCGAGATCGATGTCGCGAGGTTGGCGGATGCCTTCGACGACCTCGACGCCGGCGCGCGAAAATGGCTGGCCGAACGGCGCACGCGCAACGGCGAGGAGGGCCTCCGGGCGCGTGTGGCTCCGCTTCTGGCCTCTGCCCTTGCCCTCGAGGCATTCGCAGCGTGGCCCTACGTCGGATCGGATCCCGATGTCCTCGATCTCGCGGGTGTCGATCGCGAGGGCCGTGTTGGTTTTGGAGCCTCTCGCGAGGCGCTTTCGCTCCCCGGGCTGGGTGAGATTCTCGATGCTTATCTCGGTGCGGCCGCGATTGCGCCCGCCGGGCTGCCGACCCACGCGCTTCGCGTCCGCAGCGAGCGGCCGCGTCTGGTGATCGCAGCGCGCGAGATCGATCCGGGAGTGGCCTCGGCACTCGCGGCGCTGGCACTCGACGCGAAACTCTTTGAAGTTCGAAGCCACCGCAGCCGAGGGCTCGAGCTCTTCCCGGTGGAGATCGAAAGCGAGTCGACCGGGGCGGTGCGAGATCGGCCTGCGCCGAGACGTACGCCGGCCCAGCAGCCGGCCGAGGATCTTTCGGCCGCCGATGATTCGAACGATCTGGCTTCGGAAGCGATCGGCCTTGGCGAGTCGTCCGAGGCGACGGCACCGGGGGAACGCGCGCCCGGTGCACGCTCTCGCCGGCGCCGCGGAGGCCGTGGGCGTCGGGGTCGATCCAGCGAGAGCGACCTCGAGACGCACGATACCGAACGCGAGGGCGAGACCCGGGGCGAAGAGGTGAGTGGTGAGCCGATTCGCTTCGACGATCTCTCGATGACCGATCTCGAAGACGAGTCGCGCGATGGAGCCCGGTCGGGAAGCGGCCACCGGTCGCGGCGGCGCGGGCGACGTGGTTCCCGGCGGGAAGAAGGCTCGGAAGAAGCCGCGGCGGATCGCGAGGCGGGTGTCGGGGGCCCTTCCCCGGTGCCGACGGAGGCGGTCTCGACGCGGAAGGACGAGGCGCTCTCGGTGGACTCGGACGCAGACGCAGACGCCGACGCGGATGCGGACGTCGATGAGTTGCTGGCACCGCTGCCGGAGGGGGTTTCCGACGGGGAGAGCGAAAAGCGCCCCGAGTACGAAGACGACGAAAGCGGGGTGGCGCCCGCCGCCGAGCGCGAAGCGCCGGCCGAGGCGCCGGCCGAGGCGCCGACACGTCCGCGGAGACGTTCGGCCA
>CAJXIC010000266.1 GCA_913054385.1 uncultured Pseudomonadota bacterium | reverse complement strand
GGGGCCGGCCTGCGGGCCGCCTTCTCAGTAATCGCGCGGGCGAAATTCGCGCACGACCTGCAGGATGTCTTCCCCGAAGCGCTCGATCTTCGCGGGCCCGAGCCCGGGGATCCGCTCGAGGGCATCGATGGTCTCGGGCTCGTCGCGATCGATGGCCAGCATCGCCCGGCGTTGGAAGACCATGTAGCTCTTCCACTTGAGCGCGCGAGCCTGACGCCTCCGGTAGTTGTCGAGGGCCCGCGCCACGGGGCCGCCGTAGCGCTCGCTGCGCCGCGGCCTCGCACGGGCGGCACTCTCTCCGGGTGCGTCGCTTTTCGGCGCGCGTACCGGCTTTCCGGGCAGCCAGACGGTGGGATACTTGCGACCCGTGCGCTTGAGGCGCCCGTCGGCGAGCAACCCCTCGACCGCGGCCACCAGGCTGGCCTCGGAGTGCTGCTTGAGTCGTCCGTGCTCGGGCAGGGCCATCAGCCCCGCTCGCAAAAGGGTGCGCGCGCGGCTGCCGCGCAGGGCTTTCGCCAGCGCAGTCTTGCCCACGGGTCGGCGCAGGCCCCCGACCGCCTGCACGATGATCTCGAGATCTTCCGCGATCAAGGCTTCGATCGGCTGGACCTTCGTCTCTGCGCTCTTGCTGACGTCCTCGATCTCGCCGCGGCAGGCGTCGCAGCGCCCGCAGGTCCGGCCCGCCTCCCCGGTGAAGTGCTCGACCAACGTGGCCTGGCGACAACTCGATCCGGCTGCGTACGCCGACACCGCCTCGAGGGCCGCCTGCCGACGCGCTTCGATGCTCACTGCGACGGAGGTCATCGACATCAGTCGCCGCTGGGTCATCCAATCGGAGTTGCCAAAGAAGAGCACGCAGCGCGAGGCTCGCCCGTCCCGACCGGCGCGACCCGCCTCCTGGTAGTAAGCCTCGAGGCTCCCCGGGGCCTGAAAGTGCACGATCAAGCGGATGTCGGGGATGTCGATCCCCATGCCGAAGGCGTTCGTCGCCACCAACACGCGACAGCGCCCGGCCTCGAAGGCGGTCTGAGCCTGTTCCCGTGCCTGTTTCGTGCGGCCGGCGTGATAGTGCCGGGCGGCCATGCCGGCGGATCGCAGATCCTTCGCCACCACTTCGGTCACCTTGCGCGTACTGCAGTAGACGATTGCGCGCCCCGGCCCCCGACGCGTGTCGAGGCCCGCCGCGGCCAATTCGGTTCGCAAGACCGCGAGACGTTCGGCCTGTGTCCGCAGCCCCCGCACCGAGAAATCGAGGTTCGGACGCTCGAAGCCGGTGTGGATACGCACCGGGCCCCGCAGGCCGAGACGCTCCTCGATCTCTGCGAGGACGGCTGCGGTGGCCGTGGCTGTCAGTGCCATCATCGGCGCGTCGATGCACTCGCGCAGTTCTCCGAGCAGCATGTAATCCGGCCGGAAATCGTGCCCCCACTGGCTCACGCAATGGGCTTCGTCGATGGCCAGGAGCGCGATTTTCGTGCGGGCGAGCAGGCGCCGAAAGCTCGGCTTTGAGGCCCGCTCGGGAGAGACGTAGAGCAGGTCGAGAGCGCCGCGCAAGAAGTCGCGCACCGCGTCTGCCTGTTCGGCGGCGCCCTGGTGGCTGTGGAGCGCGGCTGCGCGAATGCCCTTCGCCCGCAGCGCCGCCACTTGATCGTGCATCAAAGCGATCAGCGGGGAGATCACCAGAGTGGTCCCGGCCCCGGCGCGCTGCAGGCAGAGAGCCGGAATCTGGTAACAGAGCGATTTCCCCGAACCCGTGGGCAGCAGCACCAGTGCATCGCCCCCCGCGAGCACTGCTTCCACTGCGGGAAGCTGCCCGGGGCGGAAATCCGGATGGCGGAAGACCTCCGAGAGGACTTCGCGCGCACCCCCCGAGTGCAAAGCAGCCGCCACGCCAGATCAATACCACGGGCCCGGCCCATGTGCTGGCAAAAGGACCGGCAGTGTGCCCGGGACCCGGTGGCCCACCCGTTTGCGATGCGCTGCGAGATCCCCGACGTTCCGACCGCCTCGAAAACATCGCCAGGAGCCCACCCCATGTCCGCACCCCTTGCAGGTCTCCGCGTGATCGAGAGTTCATTGCTCGGTCCCGGGGCAATTTCGATGCATCTGGCCGACCTCGGCGCCGAGGTGATCAAGGTCGAATCCCCGGCAGGCGACTACATCCGCGAGATGACCTGGCCAATCGTCGAGGGGGTCTCGCTGCTGCACCTGCATGTCTCGCGCGGCAAGAAGAGCATCGCCCTTGACCTGAAGAACCCAGAGGGCGTCGCGATCTACCTCGACCTGGTGCGCGGCGCCGACGTGGTCGTCGAGGCGATGCGTCCGGGCTCGCTCGCGCGCCTTGGCCTCGGTTACGACGAACTGAAGGCCGCGAACCCGAAGATCGTCTTCTGCAACATCTCGGGCTACGGCATGACCGGCCCGTACCAGGGCCTTCCGAGCCACGGCATCGCCTTCGATACCTGGGCCGGCATCCTCAACCCCGCCTTCGACGACGAAGGCTATTGCTACATCCCGGAGCACGCCTCGATCGGCATGCACGCCGGCCCGATGTTCGGGGCGATGGGCATCCTGGCGGCGGTGCTGCGCGCCCGCGAGAGCGGGGAGGGCTCGGCCCTCGAGATCGGCCAATCCGACGCCGCGGCCTACATGGACTGGTACCGGATCGAGAGTTGGCGAGCCTACGAACGCCCCGAGTCCGAGGTCACCGGTAATGCCTCGGACAACTACGTGCGCCGCGCCCCGGGGACCGCCGGCATGAAGGAGGGCGTGCGTTACCAGCTATACGAGTCCTCCGACGGCGTGGTGCTCTTCATGGCCTCGGAGCGCGCATTCTGGAAGAACTTCTGCGAGGGGGCGGGGCGCCTGGAACTCTTCGAGAAGTGGCCGGGCGCGAAGTTTGCCGACCACGCCCGGGGCAATCGCGAACTTCAAGCCGAGCTGCGGGAGATCTTCAAGACGAAGACCTCAAAGGAGTGGATCGCCTTCGGAAACGAGTTCAACACCCCGATCGCGCCGGTCAACACGCCGAAGACGATTGCCGACGACCCCCAGTTTCAGGATCGCCTGCCGTGGTACCCGGTCGAAGGTCACGGCGCCGAGATGCTGCCCTTCCCGGTGCGTTTTCTGGACGAGGAGCTGCCCGTGCCCGCAATGGCGCCGACCGTGGGGGAACAATCCGAGCAGGTCCTCGCCGAGGTTCTGGGCTACGACGCCGAGCGCATCGAGGCACTCCGAGCGACGGGAGTTCTCGGCAAGAAGCCGGACGACGCGGCATGATCCGAGGGTCGGAAGTCTACTAACGGGTCGGGGAGTACCGCACTTGCCCGAGAAGCGACCGGGGTCCGCATGAGAGTGGCGCTCTTCGTTCCCTGCTTCGTCGATCAGTTCGCGCCCGGGATGGCGCGCGCAACCCTCGAGGTGCTCGCAGCGCAGGGCGTCGAAGCTTCGTATCCGCGCAATCAGACCTGTTGCGGCCAGCCCGCCTGGAACGCCGGCCTGCCCGATGCCGCGCGGCCGCTGGCTCGCCACTTCGCCCGGACCTTTGCCGACTTTGACTACGTCGTGGCCCCTTCGGCGAGCTGCGTTGCGATGGTGCGCCGACACTACGCGGGGTTGCTCGGGCGAGACTCCGGTTCGGAGGGTTTCGATACCGCACGAGTCTTTGAACTCTGCGAGTTCCTCTGGGAAGTCCTCGGGGTCCGAGAGATCGAGGGCCGCTTCCCGCACCGCGTAGGACTCCACGTCGGCTGTCACGGCCTGCGCGAACTCGGTCTCGGCAATGCCAGCGAGCGCATCCGGGGGCGTCGCCCCGACCCGATCCGCCGTCTTCTCGAAAGCCTCGCCGGGATCGAAATCGTCGACCTCGCACGCCCGGACGAGTGCTGCGGCTTCGGC
>CAJXIC010000265.1 GCA_913054385.1 uncultured Pseudomonadota bacterium | reverse complement strand
AGAGCCCCATCACCGGCGCGACGATGCGCAGCAGGCCCTGTCGCGTCGTGTGGGCGCCGCCGAGCAGGTGTCCCAGGAGCCAGTCGAGCGCGCCGGTCTCCCGCAGCCCTGCCGAGATGATGAAGAGTGCCCCCACAGCCGGAACCACCGGGTTCGCGAAACCGGAGAAGCTCTCCTTCGGGGTCAGCACGCCCGTGACGGCGAGCAGCATCAGCGCCGCCATCATTACCAGATCGGGCGCAGCAATCTCGCGCATCATGGCGACCAGGGCCAGCACGACGATCGCGAGCGTGAACCAACCTTGCCAGTCCATGCACGGGGCACGATAACGGATCAGCTCCGCCGTGGCAGGAACCCGTGTCGCGAGCCCGGAAATCGGCGACACTGCCCGGCGATGAGTCCTCCCCGACCGCGGCTGCCAACGGCCCCGACCGCCGAAGCGATCGCCGGCTTCAGCGAGCGCGATTTCTACCTTGCGGAGTTTCGCGGCCGCACCGTTGCGATTGCACTACGCGAGGCCGATGCCTCGGGGCTCGAGTGTCTGCAATCGGTCGTAGCCGATCTCGTCGCGAACTCGACGCGGGTCGTGCTGCTATCGCCGGAGGGGGGCCTGCTGGCCCGGGCGCTGGGGGACCGCGTGATCACCTCGGGGGCCTCCGACTGGGTGGGATCGCTGTGGTGCCTGCTGCGGGAGCACGGCTGCGCTGGAATCAATCTCGGCGGCGAGGGGAACCTGGCGACGGCCTGCCGTCGGGCGGCCGAACGCCTGGGCTTCGCGAAGCTCGTCTGGATCGACGCTGTGGGCCCCGCCGCGGGCGACCCGACCGGGGGCGTCTCCTACGTCGACCGGGCGGCCCTCGACCAGATGCTCGCGGCTTCTGAGCTCGCCCCGGAGCGGCGGGCCCTGCTCCTCGAGATCTTTGGAATGATCGAAGGTGGGCTGCCCGCCGTGAACCTGTGTTCGCTCGAGGGCCTCGAACGGGAACTCTTTTCATACGCGGGATCGGGAACGCTCTTCACGCGCGATGGCTACACCCGGGTTCGGGATCTGCGGCTCCACGAGTTCGATGCCGCCCACCACCTGATGCTGCGCGGCGTGACCGAGGGCTACCTGGCGCCGCGGAGTCCGGAGGACCAGCAACGGGTTCTCGCTCACGCCTTCGGGGTCTTCGTGGAGGATCGCTACCTCGCCGGAATCGGCGCGCTGCTGCCGCATCCTGGAAATGCGCCCAGCGGCGAAGTCGCTTCGCTCTACACGGTCACGCGCATCCTCGGAGAGGGTGTCGGTCGCCACCTGATCGGGTTCGCGCGGGATCGCGCGCGGGAACTCGGCTGGACCCGGCTCTTTGCCTGCACGACATCCGAGACCGTTGGCGCCTTCTTTCTCCGCAGCGGCTTCGAGTCTGCCGCGGCAGACTCGCTCCCCGACTCGAAGTGGCAGGGCTACCCCGAATCGCGGCGTGAGAAGCTGCGCTGCTTCGCCCTTCCGATCGAGGGCGAGGCGGGCGAAGCCGGAGGTGGACGGTAAGCCGGGTTCTGTACCGGGCCGGGTTGCCCCGGGTCCGGTGGGGATCATTCATCTAGGCGTCGCGTTGCCACGACGCTCGAGCGCTCTAACCCGGATGCCCTGATGACCGCAAGCGGTCGCCATCGAACGAGCCGTTCTCGAAGGCATCCCTATTCAAGCTTGCTCCGGGAGGGGCTTGCCTCGCCGCCGGTCGCCCGGCTGTCGCGCGTGGGCTCTTACCCCACGATTTCACCCTTGCCTGTGCCAACCACTTTCGCAGCGGCCATCGGCGGTGTTTTTTCTGTGGCGCTTTCCCTCGGGTTGCCCCGGGTCGGCGTTACCGACCTCCCCGCCCTATGGAGCCCGGACTTTCCTCCCGCGGACGGTGCTTGTCCGCCGGCGATCCCCTGTCCACCTCCGGCAACAGGGATCCTATGCAGGCGGAGGCCCGGGGGCAATCGGAGATTTCGCGCAGAGGCCAGACTTCCTTGAAGTCGGGTGCTTTTACACCCTCCAGGGGGCCTATCCGATCCCAATATGAGTATCATTTGAATACTCAATTGATGTCAGTACAATAGTCGCCCGATGCGCTCTGGAGCACACGAAGACCAAGGCCGAAGCGCCCGATGACGAGCGCCCCGCGCGTCGCGTCGGCCATGCTGCGTCCCGGTGAGATCTTCGACCCGGTGGCCCGGGCGCTGGATGCGCTCGGAGATCGCTGGACGCTGGTCCTAGTGAGGCAATTGCTGGTGGGACCGACGGGCTTCCAGGAGCTGCGAAAGAAGACGGGCATCACGCCGCGCGTCCTCTCTGCGCGGCTGCGCCAGTTGGCGGCCGATGGGCTGGTCGAGGCCGTGACCCTGGAGGGCCGCTCGCAATATGCGGTGACCGACCGCGGGCGCTCCCTCGAGGGCGTGATCGTGGCACTCGGTCGCTGGTGGATCCAGGACGGCATCAGCGATCTAGGGATCGATGCCGAGCGCTTCACCGAGACCTCCGCGCAGTCGATTCTCGAGAGCTTGCCGCTGATGTTGCGCGAAGATGCCAGCGCCGAGGCGCGCGTCACCTTCGAGGTCCGCCTCACCGGGGAGGGCGGCGGCGCCTGGAGCGTTCGGATCGAAGAGGGGTCCTGCGACGTCCACGCCGGCTTCGCCTCCCATGCAGACGTCCGTTACACCGCCGACGCGCGGGATTGGTGTGGCCTTGCACTCGGCCTCCTCGAAGCCCGCGATCTCTTTGAAAGCGGTGCCCTCGTAAAGGAGGGCGGTCCCGAGGCGATGGACCGCTATTTCCATCAGGTTGCGATGCGAAAGGAAACGCCGGAGGAACCCCTCCCGACACGCAGCGCAGCGAACACGCTGGACCGGACCGGTCCGGCCCACGAGGGTGGCGTCGCGTCCGACGCTTCCTCGAATCAGGAGTAGACCCATGTATTCGTTCGGAATGACAGAAGAACAGGAACTGGTGCGGGACAGCATGCGCGAGTTCGCCGCTGACCTGCTGCGCCCGGCGGCTCGTGACTGCGACGAAACAGCGGCGATCTCCGACGAACTGCTGCAGTCGGTCTGGGAGTTGGGGCTCACGAACACCCAGCTGCCCGCGGCCTACGGTGGCGGTGATGAGCCGCGCTCCCCGATCACCAATGCCATCCTGATCGAGGAGCTCGCCCACGGTGACGCGGCCCTGACCCTGGCGGTCCTCGCGCCTTCGCAGTTTGCCAACGCCATCGTCGACCACGGCAGCGACGACCAGAAGCAGCGCTATCTGCCTCTCTTCTGCGGGGAGTCCTTCCACGTCGGGTCGCTGGCCATCCTCGAGCCGAAGGCGCTGTGCGAGCCGCTCGCGCCGCGGACCGTGGCGGAGCCGAAGGAAGACGGCTGGGTGCTCTCGGGCTCGAAATCCTTCGTCGTGCTCGGTGATCGCGCCAGCCACTTCCTGGTCTTCGCGCGCTGCGAGGATCGCGTGCAGGCCTTCATCGTCGCTCGAGACGCCGAGGGCCTCAGCATCTCGGAGCCCGAGCTCAACATGGGCATGAAGGGCCTCACCACGGTGAAGCTCGACCTCGAACGCGTCGCGGTGGCTTCCGCGGATCGCCTCGGTGGCGACGGGGGTTGCGACGTCGTGCAGATCCTCAACAACAGCCGCGTGGCGCTCGCCGCGGTGCTGCTCGGCCTGTCGCGAGCGGTGCTCGAGTACTGCATTCCCTACACCAAGGACCGCGAGGCATTTGACGAGCCGATCGCGAAGAAGCAGTCGATCGCGTTCCGCCTGGCCGAAATGCACATCGAAATCGAAGCGATGCGAAACCTGGTCTGGGAAGCTGCGTGTTTCCTCGAGAAGGGGATCGATGCGACGAAGGCCGCGCGCTTTGCCAACGCCTACGCCAGCGA
>CAJXIC010000264.1 GCA_913054385.1 uncultured Pseudomonadota bacterium | reverse complement strand
GCGCGTCACCTGCGTCGCCGGGCCCACGATTCCGATCCGCTCGTCGCGTTCGAAAGTCTCAAGGATCTCTTCGACGATCGCAGGGTGGCCGAGTAATTGTTGCAAGAGGTGGCCGCGCCAGCGATGCCCGTCGATCCGGTGGGGACTCACCTTCGAGTGGATCTTGCAGACGTAGTCGTAGCGGTCGAGGTCGCCCGCGTTCAGGAACGAAAGGAAGGGGGCGATGTCCCTGCCGCGGTTCTCCGTGGTGCGGATCTTTGCACCTGGAAAGAAGCGCCGAATTTCTTCTCCAAAGCCCGTCCCGGTCACTTCCGAAAGCGAAACCAGCAGATCGTAGGGCTGCGGGATGTTTCGCAGGGAATCGCGAACTTCGGGCCAGAGTTCGGTGTAGTAGAGGTGGAGTACCACCGCGATCCGGGGCGCTGTCTCGGAGGAGGCGTGCGTTGCCGTCTCCGGCAGGCTTCCGAGACCGGCAAAGAAATGTTCGAGGGGCGTTTTGGGAGAGTGCTCGACCCCGGGGTTCGCTTTGACGTAGGCGCCGACATCGAAATCGGGATGCGGACTCCGCAGTAGCTTGCCGCCAACACTTAGGTAGTGGAGGAGCGGGTTGATGTCGTGCTCGAGGATCGAAGGGTTTTCGCGAATGTAGAATTCGGCATCGAAGAAGGGGTTTGGAGAGGGCAGCTCCGAGACCGCGTTCCGGATGTAGTGCACCAGCGGGTTTCGGACCTGGACGTCGCGGCCGAGATACTTCTCGGTGTAGTACTGGGTATGGAAGAGCGGATTTGGGTTTCGACCCTCGAGGGCGCCGTGCCGAACATAGTGCGTCACGGGGTCAAGGCCGCTCCCACCGATGTCGGGATAGGTGACTTGGTAGTAGAACTCGGCGAAGAGTCCGCTCTCGCGGATTTCGGAGGCTTCGCGTTTCTCGCGCAACCGCATGGGCAGGCGCAGGGTCAGTGCCCACCAGAGCAGGGTGAGGACGCGTCGCAGGGGGCCGCGCTTCAACGGGAACCTCCCTTTCCGGGGTTTTCCGGGGTCGGCACCGCGCTCCGCAACGAGCGTGAGAGCCGCCAGAGAGACGACTTCTCGAAGTCGCGGAGTCGAGCCGCCAACTGCTCGACAACGAAGGCGCGCTCGATCAGGTCGGCTCGCAGGGCTTCGAGTTCGCGGAGTCGTTCCGCGTCACGCGATTCGGCGCGCGAAGCTTCGGTGCTCATCGACTCGATGCGGTGGCCCTGCTCGATCGACACCCCGGCCAACTCGCGGTTCTTCGCCTCGACGCTTCGCTTCTCGGCTTCGGCACTCTGCAGGTTCTCGTCGAGTTTCTTGTGCCGGGCGCCGGCCGTGCGCTGCTCTTCGGCCGAGGCATCGAGGCGGGAGCGCAGTTCTTCGATCCGCTGCTGCTTCTGCGACAGTTCTCCCTCGACCGCTTCGACTTCCTGGCGGCTGCGGGCCTCGAGCGCGCTTCGCTCCCTCTCGGATTCGCCGAGGTCCGCTTCGAGCCGCGCGATCGACGCCTGCTGGTCCTTGCGTCGCGCGTTGCTCTGCTCGAGGCGGCGCGCCCACTGGGTGATCTCGAGGGCCTGGGTGGCCAACTGCGGGACCAGGCCGGGGTCGACCTGGTCGAGGCGTTCGGTCAGGAGTTCGATCGGGGGCGCGAGTTCGTCGTCGGGTACCTCGCTGGCCGCCCAGCGAATGGCGCGCTTGATCCAATCGGTCATCTGGAACAGGTGCTCGTCGCGGGCCGCGATCTCTGCCGCCCGTTCTTCGAGGCGCGTTTCGAGTTCGCCGGCCAGTCCATCGGAGTGGCGGCCGGCGGCCAGGGCCTCTTCGAGTTCGGCTTCCTTCGCCTCGGCGTCGCTGCGCAGCGACGCGAGCGTGCGCTCTCCCGCCTCGGTATCGCCGCGGAGTACCTCGAGGGCCGCACCTCTCTCGGCCAACTCCGCCTGCAGGGCCTCGATTTCGCCTCGCTGGCCCGCGAGGGCGCCCTCGAGCGCCTCGCTTTGTCGGGCGGCCTCGGCCTCGAGCGTTCGACGTTCCTTCAGGCCCGCGCGTAGCGAGGCGGTTTCGTCTCGCTGGGCTTCGAGGGCCGCCTGCTCGTTTTTCAGGTCCGCGCGCAGGCGAGCGGCTTCGGCTTCATGTTCGGGGAGTGCGCCGCGTTCGCTTGCGAGGGTCGAAAGTGCGGTCTCCCTCCGAAAATCGGCTTCGGCGATCACCCGCCCGTAGCTGGCGTCGGCTTCGGCGACGTCCGCCGCAAGACGATCGAGGGTGGCTTCGGCCGGGCGGCGCCCGCGGGCACGCCCATCGAACCACGCATAGGCTCGATGGACCCACGGGATCGCGTCTTCGCGCTCTTCGTGCGGGGCGAGGCGGTGGTGGCGCAGTTGTGCGCTCAGGTAATCGTCGATTTCGGCCTGCGCCCGCTCGCCCGAACGGGGGAGCGGTGCGCCCTGGACGCGGCCGAGGCGCTGCATTTCGCGGCGCCAATCTTCGAGCAGCGCATCGTAGGCAATGAAGCAGCGCGCGTGGCCGCGGCTGTGGCGCTCGCCGGCGAGGGCGTGGTGGAGCCATAGTAGCTGCCCGCGCTGAAGCGAGACTCCGTGGGCCGTGTTCAGCGAGAGCGCCACCTCGACGGGGTTTCGGACGCAGAGGGCGAAAACGGGATCGACCTCGAGCTGTTCAAATACCCGCAGCCAAAGCGGCATGAGGTGACACAGCCTGGGGTCTTTCACCACGAAGGGGCCCGCGCCGGGGAACTCAGTGCGCACCGTTTCGGCGAGCCGCCGCACCCACTCGTCGGCAGCAGGCGTCTCGAACCAGGTATCGGGGAGCCCGGTGATGTCGTCCCAGCGCGCCCCGGCTTCTTGGAGTAGCGCGTCGTGGACTTCGCAGATCGGAAGCGATTCGTTGTAGCCGCGTTCGTTCTGCTCGGTAGGCGGCATCGGTGTCGCCGGCAGTTGGGCGCCACAGCGCGCAATGACACCGGCCAGTGCCGAGGTGCCGCTGCGGTGCATCCCGACCACGACGATCGCCGTCCGCCTGGTGCGGGGTTTCTTCGAAGGTCCGCGACTCCGCTTGGCAGGCGGGCGACGGCGGGAGCCCGGAGCTCGCTTTCGGGGTGATGGACGGGTCGGCGTCATGCGGTCGGGCTTCCTTGGTTCGGCCACCCCAGAGGCGGCATCGGCTCAGCGGAAAATACCCCAGGATTCCCGGGCAGAGGGGATCAGTTGATCGGGGTCAACTCGAAGGGTTCCGGACCGGAGAGGTCCGCGGGGCCGACGCCGAGATCGGCGCCCGAGGGCTCGATGCGGAAGACCGCTGCGTCGAGGACCCGGTGCAGGAATGTCTCGGAGCCGTCGCGCAGGCCCACCACGCCGCAGTTCAAGAAATAGAGCCCCGGGGAGAGGCGCGGCCGGAAGGGGAAGCGAACCTGCAGCGTCACCCCGGCCTCGATGTGCTGGACCCCGTCGTTCCAGGTGTGCGAGGTCTGGCCTCCAATTTCGAGCCCGGTCACCGTCTTCAGCATCATTCCGAAGCGCGTCTTCCACGCCTCGGCGTCGAAGTGGACCCGGTAGATCCAGTAGTAGAGCCGATCCGGGACCAGGACATTCACGCGGTCGCCGAGAACGTTTTCGATTCGCGGGTCGCTGATCTCAGCCCCGCGCGGCTCGTACACCACGGTGCTTTCGGGGATGAGTGCCGCGTCGAAGGCTTCCGACCGGACGACCGGAATTGCAGCCGCGCTCGACCGCCACCCCGTCTCGGTGGATGCCCCCGTCCCACCGGCCCGCAGCGCGGCATCGACTTCCCGGATCTCTGCGAGGGTCTCGTTCCGCTGCTCGGGCGACGCGTAGAGCATTCGCTGGTAGCGACTGATTGCGAACTTCGGCTCTGCTGTCA
>CAJXIC010000263.1 GCA_913054385.1 uncultured Pseudomonadota bacterium | reverse complement strand
TAGGTGGGCGACGCGCCAAAGGTGTCGAGATCGACGAAGGCCTTGAGCGCCGGGGTCTCGGGGTTGGGGACGGGGACGGTCCATTCGAAAGCGCCCTCGCCGTTGAAGGCGGTGCTGCCTCCGGCGAAATAGGTGCAATCCATGAAGTTGAGTCGGCAGCGACCCGAGGGCCAGTCCAGGGGCGGCTGCGGCGGACCGCCGCCGTTGTAGCGCAAGCCCGTCGGGAGACCGGTCTGCGTATCGGCACCGGCCACGCGGTAGAGGCCGCGGGTGACCGCCATGCCATCCCAACCCACGACGCGGTGGTTCGGAGAAAGGACCTGGTCCTGGGTGAAGACAATCGCCGCCGGGTTGGCACCGTTCGAGGTGCTCTTGGAATCCGGGATCAGGAACTGACCGCGAGAGAGACGCGCTTTTGCGTCACTCAGACGCGCCGGGAGCCGACCGGGATTGTTGCCGTAGGGACCGCTGGGCCACATTCCGCAGCCGTCGACGTAGATACAGTCGAAGCGCACCTCGGCGCGCACGTAGGCCTGGAACAAATCGAAGGGACCGTAACCATCCGGGGCGATATCGAGCTCGGTCTCGAGATTGAAGACCTGATACCACTGCGTCATGTTCGGGGTGTCTTGGAAATCCCGACTGATGAAACGCAGTTGGCTCTCGAAAAAACCGTGCGCTTCGAGGCGCCCGTCGAAGAACTCGAAGGCGGTCGCGGAAGTCGGCAGCACCAGGAATGCGGCGGCGATCAGCGAGAGGAGCGAGTGGGAGCGTAGAGTCGAGCATCGGCTCATGTCGTTGCAGTCCCTTCGGCGTTACGGCTGTGATCGTGCGAAGCACGAAGGCGCTTCGAACGAATCGGGGCATCGCAGCGCTCCCACATCCCCCGATCGGGGAAACCCCGTAGGATCGCCGCCACGCAGTTATAACCCGACAGCTAACACTGTGTAAACGGGAAAACACGTTTCACTGCGCGGGTTCTCGCCGAAAACCGCGCATCCCATGCCGCGAAAGGGGGGGGGAATCACCCTATTTCGGTCCGTCGGGGGCAAAAAGCACCGGGTATCGGGGCGGGGATCAGGCCGGGCCCTGCTGGTCGGGCCGGGCCCTACTCGGCGGAGGGCTTCTTGGGCGTCTTCTTCCGGCTCGCCTTGCGGGTGCCCACCTTCTTCTTCGACCGACTCTTCTTTTTGGAGCTGGGGGCCTTCTTCTTCGAGCCGGTGGCCTGCTTGCCCCTGCGCTTCTTCTTGGCGGGCTTGGCCTCCCCGGAGGTGTCCTCGCCCTGCTTGGCAGCAGCGCCCCGGGGCTGGAATTCGAATCCATGACGCCCCGTCTCGTCGTTCAGCACCAACGTCGCCGGGAAGGGGCGCCCCCGGCGCGAGGTGAAGTCCGTCAAGAGTTCGGTGCGGCTGTGCTCGAGGTAGTAGAGCGCCTCATCGCGTGTGATCTCGCGCTTGCAGACCGTGCGCGGCATCACGTACCCGCAGGGAACCGGGTCGCCCTTCGAGCGGCGGAAGCGCTTCTTTCCCTCGGCAAGCGCCGCCGCCCGCGCCTCGATCAGCTGCTGCTGCCCTTCGAGGCGCCCCTGGCAGGTGTACTCGGTGGCCGTCTCGATGACCAGAGAGCCACCCGGATGACCGACCGTCTCGCGCAGCGGACAGGATCCGAGGGGATCGGTGTCCACGTCGTACTCGGGGATGTCGCTTGCGCTCTCGTCATTCCAGCCCGCAGAACGGACCTTGAGCTTCCATTCTTCGCGCTCGACTTCGATATAGCCCTTGTAGGTCCGACCGCTGCGCGCGGTAAAGCCGTCGAGGATCGGCGTCTGGCCATCGGCGATCAAGGCGCGTACGGCGCCCGGGTCGAGGTAGCGCCCGGAGGTGTCCTTCCAGAAGCGCATCGGACAATCTTCCTCGGCATCCTCAAGCTCGCGACAGCGGTAGAACCAAGCCATCTCCACCACCGGCCGGCCACAAGAAGGACAGGGGCCGAGTTCGGGGGCATCTGCGTAGAGTTCTTCGTAGCCGAAGGTCTTCGCGCGTTCGACCACTTCGACCGCGTAGGTCGTCACTTCGTGCATGAACTGCTTCGCGGTGCGCGTGCCCTTTTCGACCTCGAGCAGGTGCTGTTCGAGTTCGCCGGTGAGCTGCGGCGACGCCAACCGATCGATCTGGATGCGCCGCAGGCTGTCGATCAGGCGAATCCCCTTGACGGTGGGCCGTAGCGACTTTCCCTGGCGCACCACGTAGCCCTTGCGAATCAGGTTCTCGATCACTTCGGCGCGGGTCGCCGGGGTGCCGATGCCCTTCCCTTGGAGCACCGCGGCGATGTCCTCGTCTTCGATCTGCTTGCCCGCGTTCTCCATCAACGAGAGCAAGCGCGCCTCGGTGATCCGCGGCAGCGGGCGCGTTTCGTTTTCTTCGGCCTTCACCTCGGGAGCGGTCACGGCGACGCCCTCGACCTCGTCGCGCTCGGGATCGAGCGGCGCGAGGGTCACGGCATCCGATTCTTTGTCCTCGGTGGCCGAGAGCACCGAGCGCCAGCCGGGGAACCGCAGCGTCCGCGCCCGGGACTGGAAGCGGTGCTCGCCCACGACGGTCAATCGCTCGACCCGCTCCCACACCGCCGGCGGGTGGAAGTTGCCAAGGAAGCGCCGCACCACCAGATCGAAGAGCCGCTTGTCGTCTCCGGTGAGTTCCTCTCGCGGAAGCGTCCCGGTGGGAATCACCGCGAAGTGATCGCTCACCGCCGAATCGTCGAAGGTGCGCTCTTCGTTCTCGAGCCCTGAATCCACCAGATTCTGCGCCGCGCGCGCGTAGTCGCCGAAACCCTCGGCGGGGTGGTCGGCGGCCCCGGCCAGCGAACGCAACACCCCGGCCACCGTCTCGCGGTAGTCACTCGGCAGGCAGCGTGAATCGGTCCGCGGGTAGGTCAGGATCTTGTGGCGCTCGTAACAGCGCTGCGCAGCAGAGAGCGTCCGCCGCGCCGACCACGAGAAGCGACGATTGCCTTCGCCCTGGAGGCTCGTGAGATTGAAAAGAGGCGGCGCCGACTCCTTCGAGGGCTTCCGGGTCTCCGATGCCTCACCGGCCACGCCCTGCACCGCCGCCACGATGGCCTCGGCGCGCTCGCGATCGAAGTGTCGATCGTCGCGGGCCTCTTCGTCCTCGCCCGCCTCGAAATCGGGATCGAACCAGGTTCCGCCATAGCGAACTCCCGCATGCTCGAAGTCACCGATCACCCGCCAATAGGCTCTCGGCACGTGGGCAAGGACCTCGAGTTCGCGGTCGACGAGCAGCGCCAGGGTGGGGGTCTGGACCCGCCCCGCAGACCAGGCGGCTCGCTCCTTGCGGCTCGCCAGGCGCTTGGTGAGGGCCCGCGTCGAATTCATGCCGATCAGCCAGTCGGAGTAGGCGCGGCACTCCGCTGCCTGCCCCAGCCCCTCGAAATCGGCTCCGTCGGCCAGCACCGTGAAGCCGTGCCGGATCGAATCCGCGGTCATCGACTGCAGCCAGAGGCGGCGCACCGGCATCGTCCAGCCGTGGAACTTGACGATCTCGCGAAAGATCAGCTCGCCCTCGCGCCCGGCGTCACAGGCGTTGATCAGACTGTCGACGTCGTCGCGCTCCGCCAGGCGCTTGATCGTCCGAATCCGGTCCGACTGCCCCTTCTTGGGGCGCAGTTGGAAGTCGCCGGCCGGCAGGATCGGCAACACCTCCAGGGTCCAGGCCTTGTACTTCGGATCGACTTCTTCCGGGGGCAGCAGCTCGAAGAGGTGGCCCACCGCGAAGGTGATGACGTATTCGTCGCTCTCGAAGTAGCCGTCGTGCTCCTCGAAGCCGTCGAGAACGCCCGCAATGTCCCGGGCGACGCCCGGTTTCTCGGTGATGACGCGCGGTTTACCCAAAGCCCCAGCCCTCTG
>CAJXIC010000262.1 GCA_913054385.1 uncultured Pseudomonadota bacterium | reverse complement strand
CTCCGGCGCGCGGCCTCTTGACTCTCGAAGAAGTCGATGGCGCTACGCCCCCTGGAACGACACCTCGGGTGCCTTCTCGATTGCAGCGCTGTCGAATTCCAGGAGCGATGCATCGCTCGGGTGCCCGAAGGCCGCCGCGAAGAGCACCGCCGGAAAACTTTGGCGTGCCGTGTTGTATCCCATCACAGCGTCGTTGAAGGCCTGCCGGGCGAAGGCGACCTTGTTCTCGGTAGACGTGAGTTCTTCCGAGAGCTGCATCATGTTCGTGTTCGCCTTCAGGTCGGGGTACGCCTCGGCCAGTGCGAAGAGCTTCCCGACCGCACCCGAGAGTGCACCCTCGGCGCCGCCAAGTCCCTGCATGGCGGCGGCGTCTCCGGGGTCGCTCGATGCGCGTGCCAGTCCGGCACTCGCCTGGTTGCGCGCCTGAATCACCGCGTCGAGAGTTTCGCGCTCGTGCGCCATGTAACCCTTCGCGGTTTCGACCAGGTTCGGAATCAGGTCGTGACGCCGCTTCAACTGGACTTCGATCTGCGAGAAGCCGTTCTTGTAGCGATTCCGAAAAGCCACGAGGCGATTGTAGATCCCGACCCCGATGGCGAAGAGGAGAACCACGAGTCCTCCGACCACCAACAGAGCCATCCCACCCATTTCCATCACTCCCTCCTGCCAGCGCCGGGGAACGTCCCGGCGCTCGAGATGCTTTGACGAACGCGAAAAATCAAAGGTATCGAAGCCGCGTTCCCCTCGCTTGTCGCCCTCCGGAGCCTCGGGTAGCGTGCGCGGGGCCGAAGGGAGGCGTGAATGAAATTCGAGACGCTCGAATTCGAGGTGCGAGAAGGCGTCGCCCACCTCGTCTTGAACCGGCCCGAGGCGGCCAACGCCATCAACCTCGCCATGGGACGCGAGTTGATGCAGGCCGCACTCTTGTGCGACGAAGACCCCGGCATCCGGGCGGTTCGCATTGCCGCCAACGGAAAGATGTTCTGTTCGGGCGGCGACCTCGCTGCCTTCGCCGATGCGGGGGATGCAATGCCGCGCCTGCTCAAGGAACTGACGACCTATCTCCACGCCGCCATCTCGCGCTTCGCACGCGGCAACGCACCGGTGGTGGCGGCGGTGGGCGGCGCCGCCGCGGGAGCGGGCTTCAGCCTGACGACCGCGGCCGATCTGGTGATCGCCTCGGAGTCGGCCCGCTTCACCCTGGCCTATACGCAGGTAGGGCTGACACCGGACGGCAGCTCGACACATTTCCTGCCGCGGCTGGTCGGCCACCGCCGCAGTCTCGAACTGATGCTCCTCAACCCGGTGCTGAAGGCCCGAGAAGCCCTCGACTGGGGGCTCGTGAATCGCGTCGTCGCGGACGACGAACTCGAAGCCGAAAGCACGGCCCTCGCCGAGCAACTCGCCGCCGGCCCCACCCTGGCCTACGGAGCGACGAAGCGCCTGCTCGCCGCAAGCGCCCCGTCCGCCCTCGAAACCCAGATGGAGCTCGAGTCGCGGGCCATCGCCGACGCCGCACGCACGCGCGACGCAAAGGCCGGGATCAAGGCCTTCTTCGCCCGGGAGAAGCCGACGTTCCGGGGCGAATGACGCACTCACTCTGCCTCTTGGGAGGTCGCCCCTCGGGCGACCTCACAGCCAAGCCACCACCCTGGGAGTCATCGAAGCCGTGAACATTCCCGCCGACGAGCGCTACCCGAAGCAGACCCACCCCGTCCTCGACCACCGCATGAGTTGCATCGACGTCGGCAGCGGCGACCCGATCATCTTCCTCCATGGGAACCCCACCTCGTCGTACCTGTGGCGCAACGTGATTCCCCACGTCGAAGCACGGGGGCGCTGCGTGGCACCGGACCTGATTGGGATGGGCGACTCCCAGAAACTCTCGGGGAGCGGCCCGGATCGCTACACCTTCGAGGAGCACCGGCGCTTCCTCGACGCCTTCCTCGAAGTCCTCGGCGTGCGCGAGAACGTCACGCTCGTGCTGCACGACTGGGGCTCGGCGCTCGGCTTCGATTGGGCAGCCCGCCACCCGGAGGCCATTCGGGGGATCGCCTACATGGAAGCGATCGTGGCCCCCATGACCTGGGACGATTGGCCGCCGCCCGTGCGCAAGGCCTTTCAGGCGTTCCGCTCGGAAGCCGGCGAAGACCTGATCCTCGAGCAGAATGCCTTCGTCGAGCAGATTCTCCCGGGCGCCGTGCTCCGCGACCTCGACGACGAAACGATGGCGGTCTACCGACGCCCCTTCGCCGAAGCCGGCGAAGACCGCCGACCGACGCTGACCTGGCCCCGGCAGATCCCGATCGAAGGCGAACCCGCAAACGTTGCCCGCATCGTCGAGAACTACGGCGCCTGGCTGCAGCAGTCGCCCGTGCCAAAGCTCTTCGTCAACGCGAATCCCGGCGCGATCCTGCGCGGGGCGCCGCGCGAGTTCTGCCGCCGCTGGCCGAACCAGACCGAGGTCCTGGTGGACGGCGTCCACTTCGTCCAGGAGGACTCGCCGGACGAGATCGGCAGCGCCCTCGCGGCGTGGCTCCAGGGCCTTGATTAGCGGGGACGTCGAAAAAGGGGACGTCGAATTTCGGAAAAGGGGACGGGTTTTCTTTTTTTCCTTATTTCCTTGTCGGTGATCCGTGCGAGATCCGCGTCGCACGGGGAACAGGAAATACGGAAAAAAAGAAAACCCGTCCCCTTTTCCGAAATTCGACGTCCCCTTTTCCGACCTCTCCTTTTCGGTCCCCTATTTCCGCCGGGGACGCAGATCGAGGGTTTCGACGCTCGCCTCGGGCGGGCGCGTCAGCGCAAACAGGATCGCCTCGGCGATGCGCTCGGGGGGCAGCACGCACGCGGGGTCGAGGTGCCCTCCCGCCTGCCACGCTTCGAAGGCGAGTGCGGCGGTCTCGGGATCCCAGCCCGCGGCGAAACTCGAAAGCGCGGGCCCACTGCGGATCAGCGACACGCGAATCCCGTCGCCGGCGAGTTCGGCGCGCAGCGCCGTGCTGAGGGTTTCGAGCGCCGCCTTGGTCGCGGCGTAGATCCCGAGCCACGGGAAGGGCCGCAGGACGGAGTCCGAAGAGAGGTTCACGATGTCGCCCCCGCCCCGGCGGCGCATCTCGGGAACGATGGCGCGAATGCAGTGGATCGGCCCTTCGAGATTGATCCCGATCTGATCGCGGAGATCTACCTGGGACACCTCGGCGATCGGCGAGAGGCGCCCCACCGCCGCGTTGTTGACCAGCACATCGATCCCGCCGAAGGCCTCGCGTACGCGCTCGACGCCGGCCTCGACCGACGCCGGATCGGCGACATCGACCGGCACCGCCAGGCCCCGCTCACCGAGTTCGGCCGCCGCCGCCTCGACTTCGATGGCGCCCCGCGCCCACAGCGCGACCTTCGCCCCGGCCGCCGCCAAGACGCGGCTGGTGGCGAGTCCGATGCCACGCGAAGCGCCGGTTACCACCACCACGCGACCCGAGAGTGCGTCGGCGCCGCTCACGCGAAAATTCGATCAGCGAGACGGCGCAGTCCCTCGACGGCATCCCGCGATCTCTTCCACGGAGCGACGAGAACGCGATGGACCCCGGTCTCCTGCCAGCGCTGCCAGTCGTCGTCGCTCTCGATTTCGGCTCCCACGGTGGACTCGAAGAGTGCATCCGCGGTCTCGTACTGCAGTCGCAGTTCGCGGAGGGTCGCAAGCGGTGCCTTCACCGACTCGGGATCGTGCGCAAGGCCGATCCAGCCGTTGCCATGATGTGCGGCCCGGCGCAGTGCCGCAGGCGATTCGCCGCCCACCAGGATCGGCGGCCACGGCCGCTGCACCGGCTTGGGCTCGAAGGCCACCGGCGCAAACGAGTAAAACTCGCCTTCGTGCTCGACGACCTCCTCGGTCCAGAGCCGTTTGCAGACGAGCAGGGCCTCGTCCAGCCGCCGAC
>CAJXIC010000261.1 GCA_913054385.1 uncultured Pseudomonadota bacterium | reverse complement strand
GTCAAGGGGACCCGGTACAACGCGCAGAACCTGCACCGCGGGAATGCGCGGCTCGGGAGCGATCGGCGTGGCCTCGGGACGAGTGAGCATGAGCAGGGCCACCACCACGGCGGCTCCGCCGAGCACCGAGAGCGGAATCCACAGAACGCGTTTCACGATGCGTCCCCCGCTGCCGGCGCACTTTCGGTCGCGTCGGGGTCTTCGGCGAGCGCGCGGATCCCCGCCGCCACAAAGGCGATGAAGGCATCCACGGGCGGCTGCGGGAGATCGTCGCCACCCGAGGCCGATGTGTTGCTCACGACATGGACCAGGACCGCCACGCTGAGTCGCTGGCCGAGCGCCACCGTGTCGGAACCCACACCGGGCAGCGCGCGCGCGAGGGCCGCGCGAAAGCATTCGTTCACCGGCTCGAAGACCTCGTGTCGAATCTGGGAAACCGAGGCCTCGGGCTCCATGTAGAGCCGGGCGGCGAAGTTCCGTCCCAGCTCTCCCTGTCCGGCACTGGCGGCGCGGACCTCGAAGACCGGCCGCAAGAAGGCACCCACCACCGCCTCGACGCTGGGCCGCGGTGCGCCCGCGACAACCTCCTCGAGCGCATCGATCCGCAACTGGTTCAGGGGTTCGGCGCGCAAGCGCAGGGCCGCGCGCAACATCGCCTCCTTCGAACCGAAGTGGTAGTTCGCCGCAGACACGCTGGTGCCGGCAGCCTGGGTGACCGCCCGCATCGAGGTGCCCTGGAGGCCGCCCTCCGCAAACAGGCGCAGGGTGGCTTCGAGGAGCCGCTCCTTGGTGTCGGGATGCTCCCCGGGCCCTGCGCTGGCGGGGGCACCGGCTGAATCGGTCATGCGGGCTCCATGGGGAGCCGGACCCTCACGGGTCGGGCTCGCTTCGCGGCTGGGATCGGGACATGAACGACTGTTCGGAACAGCTGTTCGGAACATACGTTCGATTTCAGAATCCGCAAGCGGCCGCGCTTTCGCGCCCTCTCAGCTCATCTTCCGCTGCCTGAAGCGCTGCCACGCCAGCGTCAGCGCACGCAGGCGCCTCTCGGCCCAAGGCATCCGGCTCCGGCTCTGCCGCTCTCCCGAACGCCACACTTCCACCCACTCTCCCGCGATCCGCTGCTCGACCCCAGCCGCCAACAGCACCCGGTAGGGCCGGTCGGCGTTTTCTGCGTCTTCCGCCCGGGTCACCCGCACCGGCAGGGTCTCCCGAAAGCGGTCCGCAATCGCTTGCAGGCGGGCCGAGGTTTCGAAGGTGCCGCCCCGCTGCTGGCGGATCGCGAGGTACGGAGCGCCCTCCCCGCGGACGATGTCGATCACCGCCCCCAGGCGATCTGGCCGATCCCCTTCCTCGAGGCCCCCGCCGAGCCACAGGCATTCGTAAGCGCGACAGATGCGCGGCCGACCCGCGTGGATGCGACAGCCACCGCCATTTCCGACCTGATGCACGCACGCTCGCCCGCCGCGTTTGGCCAGGGCATCCACGCGCAGGACGCGGCAACAGAGATCGCAGGCACCACAGAGCCGGCCGTTTTCCGAGACACCGGGGGCTTGGGTCACTCGGCTTGCGAGCCCCGAATGCGTGCCGCGGCAGCGCTGCGTCCGCGGCGCAAGAGCCCATCCGCGTAGAGCCCGCGGAGGGCCTTCATCATTCCCGCGAAGCCGAAAAAACGCTCGACGTGGGCGCGTCCGGCAAGGCCCTCCGCGCGCGCCGCGGGGCGGTCCTCGAGGCGCAAGGCAATTGCGTCGGCTAGCGCATCCGCGTCGCGGACCTTCACGATGGCACCCGCGCCCGCCTCGCGGATCGCATGAGGCGCCTGCCCCACGTCCGTCATCACCACCGGCAGCGCCTCGGCCATGTACTCCAACACCGAGACCGGAAAGCCTTCGTGGTCCGAACTCAGAACGCCGACGTGCGCCTTGCGAAGCCAGTCGCGAACGTCGCTGCGCGGACCCACCAACTCCACGCAGTCGCCGAGATCGAGTTCGTCGACCAGTCGGTGGATCCTCTCGGTGTAGCCCGGGTCTTCGTCCTTTAGCCCGATACAGACCCAGCGAAAGGCACCCACGCGCTGCTTCAGCCGGGCCGCGGCCTGCAGCGCCACGTCGTGAGCCTTCGGGTCCTGGAGATTCGCCACCTGCACCACCGTCGGAGAGCCCTCGAAGGGCGCGGCCAGCGCGTACACCTCGACCCCATTCGGAAGCAGGAGGCAGCGGTCTTCGGGCAACCCAAACTGCGCCTCGAACGAGCCGCGAATCGCCTCGGTTACGCACACCACGGTATCCACACTCCGGAGTACCCACTGGTCGAGGGGACCGTGAGCACCCTGCCGGGTGCCGGCGTGGCAATGGAAGACGTGCACCGGGCGCTGGCGCGCAAAGAATGCCGCACCCTGCGCATGGTACGCCGCGACCCAGTTGTGGCTGTGCACCACGTCGACTCCCGCCGAATCGAAATACCGGCCCATGCGACGCAGCGCCCCGAGGTCGAGGGCGAAGTGCCGCTCCGCGGACCAGACCTCCACCGAGGGCGCCATCGCGTAGGCCAATTCGACGGGCCCCTTTGCGGTCACCACGAGATGCGACCCAAGGCGCGCCTCGGCCAACGCGCTCGCGATACGGCTCGAGAGGTTCTCAACCCCGCCGTGGCCGAGCGAGTTGACGATTTGTGCCACGCCCGCCATCGGGCCCCTCCTGCGCGGTGCCCGATCGGGCCCTGCATGTTGCCGAAAACTTTCGGTCGCCCGTAGTATATCGGCCCCCACCCGCCGTCGCGCACGTTCGGCCGAGGCCGGTATACTCCGGCCTCCGCGCACTCGAAGCCTCGCAGAGAAGCTTCGGCGCTCGGGCGAGAGGATTCCTTGAGCGACACCGTACACGTCGTCACCGGCGGAGCCGGCTTCATCGGCTCGCACCTCGTCCGAACGCTCGTCGACCGCGGCGAGTGCGTTCGGCTGATCGACGATTTCTCGAGTGGGTGCCGCGAAAACCTCGCCGAGATTGATGCCACCGCCTACGAAGTCTTCGAAGTCGACATCCGCGACGCGAAGGCCCTCGAGCCCGCCTTCCGCGACGCCACCTACGTCTACCACCAGGCGGCGGTGCCCTCGGTGCCCCGCTCGGTCGATGACCCGGTTACGTCGATCACCGCCAATGTGGAGGGCAGCCTCAACGTGCTGCTCGCCGCGCGGGATGCCGGCGCTGCCAAGGTCGTGTACGCGAGTAGTTCATCGGTCTATGGCGACACCGAGGAGCTGCCAAAGCACGAGGGCCTGCGACCCGCCCCCCTCTCGCCCTACGCCGTCAGCAAGGCCTCGGCGGAAATGCTCGGACTCATCTTCCCGAAATTGTACGGCCTCGAGACCGTGGGGCTCCGCTACTTCAACGTCTTCGGCCCCCGGCAGGATCCCAACTCGCAATACGCCGCGGTCATCCCGCGCTTCATCACGCGCCTGCTCGACGGAAAGCCGCCGATCATCTACGGCGACGGCGAACAGACCCGCGATTTTACTTTCGTCGAGAACGTGGTCGAAGCCAACCTCGGGGCAGCACGCTCCTCTGCAAGCGGCATCAGCGTCAACATCGCCTGCGGCGATCGCATCAGCCTGAACCAACTCGCGTCCCGGCTCAACGAGATCCTCGGCACGAAGCTCACCCCCGAATACCAGGACACGCGCGCCGGCGACGTTCGCGATTCCCAGGCCGATATCCGGCGCGCCCGAGAGGCCTTTGGCTTCGACCCGGCGGTTTCCTTCGACGAAGGCTTGTGCCGAACCGCCGCCTGGTACCAGAAACAGTCTGCGAGCTGAACTGCGCCCAATGGAAAGCCTGCCGATCACGACCAATCGATTCGAGGGGCGCGTCGCTCTCGTCACCGGAGCCGCTTCTGGGCTCGGACGCTGCGTCGCCCTTCGCCTGGCCCGCGAATCCGCGGC
>CAJXIC010000260.1 GCA_913054385.1 uncultured Pseudomonadota bacterium | reverse complement strand
GGTCCGGCCTCCTTCGCCTTCTCCTCGATCTCTGCTCGGCGCCTCGCATCTTCGGGCTCCCAGTAGAGCACCGCGATGGGCTGCAGCGGAAGTTCGTCCGCGGCGATGCGCGTGGAGGCACAGCCGAGGTCGCCCGCTATCAAGGCGAGCAGTCCGCCGGCGAGCGCCACGCTTCCGCTGCCAAATCGCGTCACGCCTCGACCACCTCCAGAGGCCGACCGCGAAACCCCCGGCCCTCGGCAGTGGGCTCGAAGACTCCCGCCTCGACAACCCGATCCCAGACGCTGAGCACGATCTGCGCGGCCTCGGGAAAGGGAAAGAGGGCCTGCCGCGCGTAGAGTTGGTCCATCGACGAAAAATGCAGGCCCGCGCCGACGTGGGAGTGATACACCGCGGTCACGCCCTGCCCCGCGGCCTCCGCTTCCTGTTGGGTGCGTAGGTAGTCCGCCTCGTTCATGTAGTACGCCTGGCGCCCATCGCGGGGAAACTGCGCCGGGTTCTCCCGGTGGAGGGCCGTCATCACGTTCTGGCAGCGGTGCACGCGCGTGAAGCGCTGCTCTCCGTTCCCGGTGAGCAGCCCGCAGCACTCTTCGGGCTGGGCCTCGAGCGCGTGAGCGCAGAGTTCGGACAGCAGCCGCGAGGCGATCTGGACCGCGGGGGCCGCGGGGTCTACCACGATCGGCGGAATCTCGTCTTCGGCCTTCATTGCCCGCAGCTCCCGGCCACCTAGATCTGGTACTCGAGCGCTTCGGCGCGAAAACGCCGCACGCCACGACGGGCGGCCTGTCGGCACAGGGACTCGATATGCGTGTCTCGAAGCACGTCCGAGACCCGGCTGCCCACCTCGGCCCACAGGAAATCTGGGCGATACGTCGGAACCTCCGTCGCCGGGCGCGCAGGCGCCCGCGCCTCGATCGGACCCTCCACCGCCTCGACGATATCGAGAAGCGAAATGGCGGCGGGAGCCCGCGCCAATCGATAACCGCCCCCCGGGCCGCGTTTGCCCCGTACCAGGCCGGCCTGGCGGAGTTTGCGGAAGATCTGCTCGAGGTAGCGACCGGGAATACCCTGACGCTCGCCCACCACGCGGACCTGCACGGCCTCGTCGTGGGCGTTGTACGCGAGGTCAAAGACCCCGCAGATCGCGTATTGGACCTGGAGAGAAAGGCGCATGCCGGGGTCAAGAATGCACGATGGGGCGGTGGGCCGCCAGCGGCAAAGATCGGGGCCACGGTTAGACTGCGCCGCATGCTCGACCCCGCACCCAGCGACGCTCACCTCCAACCGCTCCACCGCACCGCGCTGACGGCGCTTGCTGTGCTCGCAGCGATACTCTTTATGCTGCCCGCCGGAGACAACGCCGTGCCCCCTGCGCTGGCAATCGTTGCCGCGCTCGTCCTCGGCGTGGGCGTCCTCGCAGGCCGTGGACTTTCGCGTTCGCCGGTGCTCTCCCCCGCAAATCGCGTCCACGCGGCGGAGACCTGCCTGGCCTGCGCCGTCTTCATCGGCCTGTTGGGAGTCGCCACCGCCTTTTCCGAGGGCGCACGAGACGCCGGCCTGGGCTTCGTGGTCGGCGCGGCGATCCTCGCGCTCCGGCCCCCTCGCCCTCTGCTTCGAGCGCGCTAGAGCATCGCTGCATGGCCCAGACTTCAACGGCACTGCTTGCCATCGAAGACGCCGCGCGCCGAATCGGCGGGCGCACGCTCTTCGAGGGCGTCCGCTTCCAGATTCGCCGCGGCGACCGGATCGGTCTCGTCGGGCCCAATGGCGCCGGCAAGACGACACTTCTGCGAAGTCTGCTCCACCCGGAAAGTCTCGACGCGGGAACCATCCGAAAGCCTCGCAGCGTGCAGGTCGCCCTGCTGCGCCAGGAACTCGACCCCGGAACACAGCGACCGGTCTCCGAAGAGGTCGCCAGCGCCCGCCCGCGCATCGCGGAACTCGAGCGCGAGCTGCAGTCCCTCGAGGCGGAGATCGCAGGTTCCGCGTCGCTCTCGAGCGACCTGGCAGGGCGTTACGACCACGCCCAGGCCGAATTTCGTGCCCAGGGGGGCTTTGACTGGGAGGCGCGCGTGGCCGAAACCCTCGGCGGTCTCGGCTTCAACGTCGCGGCCCAGGCGCGAAGCGTGGCATCGTTCAGCGGCGGCTGGCTGATGCGGATGGAACTCGCGAAGTTGCTGCTCACCAAACCCGACGTCCTGCTGCTCGACGAGCCCACCAACCACCTCGACTTGCCGGCCATCGAGTGGTTCGAAGAAACCCTGGCCAACCTTGCGGGGGGCGTGATCGTCGTCTCCCACGACCGCAGCTTCCTGCGCCGACACGCCAACCGCATCGTCGAACTCGATGGGCGCGGCTCCTTCGCGCTCTTCGAGGGCAGCTACGACCGCTATCTCGAGGCCCGCGACCAGCAGCACGAGACCCTGCTCGCACAAAAGCGACGACAGGACCGACAGATCGCGCACCTCGAGGGCTTCGTCGAGCGCTTTCGGGCCAAGGCCACGAAGGCGAAACAGGCCCAGAGTCGGCTGAAGGCCCTCGACAAGATCGAGCGGATCGAAGTCGAACCCCGCCAACGCCGTCGCATGGCCCTGCGCGTGCCCGACCCACAGCGCTCGGGCCTGGAAGTCCTGCGGCTCGACGCCATCGCAAAACGCTTCGAGGAAACCGTCGTCTACCGCGGCGTTTCGCTGACTCTCCACCGCGGGGATCACGTCGCCGTGGCGGGGCCCAATGGCGCCGGGAAGTCGACCCTACTGCGCATCGCTGCCGGCGTGCTGGCGCCGGACGAAGGCCAACGCAAAGTCGGCCACAACGTCTCGGTGGCGTACTTCGGCCAGCACCAGCTCGAACAACTCGATGCCAGCCGCAGCGTCCTTGCCGAGCTCGAATCCTGCGCCGAGGTCGATGACATGCCCCGGCTCCGGAGTCACCTCGGCGCGTTTCTCTTCGTCGGAGACGACGTCGAGAAGCGGATCTCGGTGCTCTCCGGGGGCGAGAAGGCGCGCGTCGCCCTGGCGAAGCTGCTGCTGCGCCCCCGAAACTTCCTGGTGCTCGACGAACCCACCAATCATCTCGACGTCGAGTCGCGCGAGGTGCTCGAACAGGCGCTGGCCCGGTTCGCGGGAACGATTCTATTCGTCTCCCACGACCGCAGCTTCATCAACGCCGTGGCGACCCGGGTGGTGGAAGTGGGTGTGGACCATCTCGAGGACCACCTCGGAAACTATGACGACTACGTCGATCGCAAGCGCGGCGCGGGCCGGAAGAACACCGACGCGAAAAAGCCGCGTGCGAAACCCCGGCAGATCGACCGCGAGGCACGCAAGAAGCGCGAACGAATCGAGCGCCGGGTCGGTCGCGTCGAAGATTCGATCCTCGAGCGCGAAGAGGAAAAAGAATCCCTGCTGTGGAAGAGCGGCGACCCCAACGCCTACCGCGATCAAGAACGCCAACGCGATCTCGAGACGAAACGCACTGCCAACGACGCAGCGATTGCCGAACTCTACGCAGAGTGGGAGCGACTGGCGGGCGAACTCGAGGCCCTCGAAGAGCCCGACGCAGAAGCGGCGCCCGGATCGTCCCGGTCGCCAGCGGGCGCCTGACTTGCAGCCGCTTCGTTGACGGTTCCGGGTCCCCGCCGTAGTCTCCCGCGCGTCTGCCCGGGTGGCGGAATTGGCAGACGCGCTAGACTCAGAATCTAGTGGCCGCAAGGCCGTGCTGGTTCGATTCCAGTCCCGGGCACCACTTCGACTGTTGACCCTCGACCGCGCGCCGCCGCCGCGGGCGCTTGACCCGGCCGCGCGGGTGCCTACCGTTCCTCCGCCAGGGGAGAGTTCCATTTCGGTGCTGACTCCCCGCCCAGAGGACCGCGGATGAGCGAAGAGTCCGACAGCGACCAGCGCTGGGTCGAGGGGCCCAGCGACGAACGTTTCGAAGTCCC
>CAJXIC010000259.1 GCA_913054385.1 uncultured Pseudomonadota bacterium | reverse complement strand
CCGCCGCCGCCAGGACGAAGGGTCGCAGGGTTCCGAGCGTGAAGCCGCCGCTCACGATCAGGTGCCCGAGGTCGACACCTCGATCCCCCTTCGGCTCGCTCCAACTCGCTTCGAAGGGAAAGAACTTCTCGCAGACTGCGATCAGGACGTAGGAGGCGACGACCGGCCCCACAAACGAGAGCGCCGGATCGACTCCGGCGCGGAGCAGTGCCAGCGTCGCGCCGATCGCGCCGGCGAGGGTGAGCGGGAAGATCGCGACCTCGAAGACGCGTTCACCAGTGCGTTTACCGGAGGGCATCGCGTGATTCTACGCGAAGCCGGCCCGGCGGGCTGTCCGTCGCCCACGCTCCGCGAAAGCAGTCCGCTACGGCGTGTGCCATGCTGCGCCGATGCTCACGGCCCTCGACCACGTGATCGTCGCGGTTCGAGATCTCGAAGCGGCGACCGCGCGCACGGTGAGGCTGCTCTCGCGCACGCCCTCCTGGCGGGGAGAGCATCCCGCGGAGGGCACGGCGAACACCCTGTTTCGCGTCGCGAACACCTATCTCGAATTGATTGCACCGCTTGGCGATGGCCCGGGCGGGCGCAGTGTGGAAGCGCTTCTCGAGAGTCGAGGCGAGGGTCTCTTGGGCCTCGCGTTCCAGACCGCGGATGCGGAGGCGTGCCACGCCGCCTTCGCCGAAGCGGGACTCGACCCGGATCCGCCGACCAACGGCCTCGGTCGGGACGTCGAGTCCGGTGCCTTCCGCGAGTGGCGGCGCGTGAATCTCCCGCTCGAAAGGACCCGCGGCGTGTTCCTCTTCGCCATCGAGCACCGCAGTCCGCCCGACGCACTGCCGCCCGCCGGCTGGCTGGGTTCGGAGGAGAGCGGCGTCGAGGCCCTCGATCACGTGGTGGTGAACACCGCCGATGGAGACGCGGCGCGCGCGTTCTACGGGGAGAAGTTGGGGCTTCGCCTGGCGCTCGATCGCAGCTTCCCAAAGTGGAAGGCGCGGATGCTTTTTTTCCGGGTGGGGGGTGTCACCGTCGAAGTGGTGGCGCGTCTCGGCGACGAGCTGCCGCAAGACGATGGCGATCGGCTCTTTGGCCTCTGCTGGCAGGTCTCCGATGCCGATGCCACGCGGGCGCGATTGATCGATACCGGCTTTGACGTCTCCGACGTGCGCGCTGGACGAAAGCCCGGGACGCGGGTGCTGACGGTCCGTGACGGGACCTGCGGCGTGCCGACGCTGCTTCTCGAACCCGGCGTGCCCGCCTAGCCGGCTCCCCGAAATTCGGGCGGCGGGCTAGATCCCGTTGACGCGCGAGAGATTTTCGGCGCTGTCGTCCCTCTCGCTCTCCGGGGGATCGGAGTCGGTGGAGGCGCTACGGGACGCCGCGTTTCGGAGGATTTCCCAGTAGCCCCGCGTCACGCTGGCGTGCTCGAGAACACCGCGATCGCGCAGCATGCGGTGCATCCGCGGCAGGTTGTAGTGGGGCACCGTCATCAGCAGGTGGTGTTCGATGTGGTAGTTCACACGATTGGGCGCGATCAGCAGCCGCTCCCACCAGCGCGCGATGGTGGTGCGGGTGTTGCCGAGGGGATCTTTGGAGTCGGGGGTCAGCGCGTGCTCGGCGATCGATCGGATGCGCGTCACCAAGGTGTAGGTCGTGAGCCAGGCCCCGATCCAGAGGCCGTAGAGCAGGGGATGGCCGAGGCCCGCAAGGACCGCGAAGAGCACGACGTTGGTGGCCAGGAAACCGCGCCCTGCGCGTCTCGCGTGGGGGTCGCTGGCGTAGCGCTGGAAGGTTCGCTGCCAGGCGGCCTGTGCGAAATTGCGGCCCGTCTGGCCGCTGAGATCGCGGATGATCTTGCGCAGCAGGCTGCGGCGCGTGATCGGAAAGGGGCGCACCAATCCGATGTCGGGGTCTTCGGGGCCGCCGGTACGCGCGTGGTGTTTCAGGTGGTAGGGGCGGTAGGGATGCAGGTCGCTCCAGATAGGGTAGGCGCAGAGCCAGTTTCCGACGGCGTCATTCCAACCCCGATCGGCGAGCAGACTGCGATGCGAAGCTTCGTGCATCAGCACGGCGAACCCGAGTTGCCGCGCCCCGATCACGAAGAGCGCGGCGATCACGGTGGCCGGGTTCGGCCACAGGGCGACCACGGCGAAGCTGGTTGCGACCAGCGCCCAGTTGAGTGCAATCGATCCCGCAGTGCGCAGGTCGTTCATGTGCAGGAGGTCGTGGACTTCTTCGCGCGAAAGGGCGCGGCGCCAGTTCGACCCGAGGTGTTCCTCGGCTCCGATGGCGCTGGAAGTCATAGGGGTTCTCCGTGCAGGGCGCGTGGCGCTAGCAGAATCCTGTCTTTCCAATACTATGAAAACATGGATCGAGGCGCCGCAATCCGCTCGCTGGGCGCGCTGGTTCGAGTTTCGGGCCTGTCCGTGTTCCGTCTGCTCGTGTTTCCTGGAGCGAGCCACGCGGCAGCGCCGGCAAGCGGCTGATTCGGGGTCCGAGAACGAACGCACGACGCCTCCGGAGGGGACGGTGAAACAACAGGCCGACTTCGTCGTGATCGGCGCGGGGATCGCGGGCGCTTCGGCGGCCTACGAGCTTGCCGCGCATGGATCGGTGCTCCTTCTCGAGCGCGAAGCCCTCCCGGGGCACCACACCACGGGTCGCTCGGCGGCGTTCTGGGTGGCCAATTACGGAAGCCAGGCGGTGCGCGCGCTGACGGCCGCCAGCCGCGAGTTTCTGGTGAATCCGCCGCCCGGGTTCAGCGAGTCGAAGCTGGTCGAGTCGAACCCCATGTTGTGGATCGCCCGGCCGGATCAGGAAGCCTCGCTTGAACGCGAAGCCGTGGCGGCCGCGGAGGCGGGGGCCGTGGTCGAGAAGTTGTCCGCTGCCGAGGCCGAAGCACTCTGCCCGGTGCTGCGGCCGGGCACCGTGAGCCGGGCACTCTGCGAACCCGGCGCGCTGCATATCGATGTGGCGACGTTGCTCGAGGGCTACCTGCGCGGACTGCGCAAACGCGGTGGCCGGTTGCTGGCGAAACTCGCGATCGGGGCCATCGATTTTCGGGCCGCGTGTTGGGTGCTGGAAACCAGCGAAGGGACGATCGAAGCGCCCGTGCTGGTCGACGCTGCGGGGGCCTGGGCCGACCGCGTTGCGACACTGGGCGGTGTGAAAACGATCGGGCTGCGGCCACTGCGTCGCACCGCGATCACCTTCGACCCGCCGACGGGCAGCGACGCGCGCTCTTGGCCCTGCGTGGTCGACGTGGATGCGGCCTTCTATTTCAAACCCGAAGGAGGCCAACTGCTGGCGTCCCCCTGCGACGAGACGCCGATGGAGCCCTGTGATGTGGTTCCGGACGACTACGAGATCGCCCTCGTGGCCGATCTCGTACAGCGCGCCACGACCCTCGAGATCCGGCACATTCGGCGCAGCTGGGCGGGGCTACGCAACTTCGTTTCGGACCGCGGGCCGGTTATCGGAGAGGGCGCAGCCCACCCCGGTTTTTTCTGGCTCGCCGGGTTGGGCGGCTTCGGGATCATGACCTCGCCCGCCGCGGCGCGGGCGCTGGCGCACCTCGTGACCCAGAAGGAATTGCCCGACGAACTCCGCGCCCGGGGTGTTGTGGCGTCGGACTACGCGCCGGACCGTCCGGCCCTCCGGGTCGATGCGGGGTAGCGCGTCGCTGCGAACGCGGTCAGTCGCTCTCGACGGCCCAGCGGGGCGGGCGTTTCTGTGCGAAGGCCGCCATGCCTTCTTGGGCCTCGTCCGAGGCGAAGAGTTCAGCGATCTTCGCCTCGGCGTAGGCGAAGGCCTCGTCTTCGGCGAGTCGATGCACGCGACGGACCAGTTGCTTCGCTTCGCGGATCGCGTGGGGTCCGCCGCGGGCGATGGCCGCGATCTCGCCCTCCACCGCCGCTTCGAGTTCGTCGGCCTCGACCGCTCGGTGC
>CAJXIC010000258.1 GCA_913054385.1 uncultured Pseudomonadota bacterium | reverse complement strand
TGCGGGGAGGTCGAGGTGATCGAGGCTCTGCTCGAACCGCGCTTCGAGGTCCAGGAGATTCCAAAGGGGCCCCGTGCGGTCGGGCTTTCCGGCGTGGCGCTCGGCGCGACGGCCGGCGCCCGATAAGCCCAGGCGAGCGGTTCCGCGCGTCTTTTCGTAGAGCAACGCCGCCCCGCCGATGCCGTGGAGGCGTAAGGGGACCTCGGCCACGCCCCGGGACAACAGCGAGGAGGCGAGCCGTAGCGCGACGAGCGCTACCCGGTGCGCGCCGCAAATCATTAAAGGCCCACGAGTCCGGTCAGCAGTTAGCGCAGGACGCCATTGGGCACCCAGCTGCCGTGGGCGCCGTAGGGCACGCGCTGGGGCAGGTGGACCCGCGCTAGCGGCGGTGCCTCGAAGTTCTCGGCGTCGAGAATCACGAGGCTCGACTTGTCGGCGGACTCGTCGTGGACGATCGCGAGCACGAAGCCGTCGCCTTCCTCGGCCTGGGGCGAGCGCGGTGCGAAGACGGGTTCGCCGCCGCGCACGTTGTCGCCGAGCGAGTGTTCCCAGCAGCGACCGCTATTGAGTTCGTACTTTAGGAGCTTCGAGCCGTAGACGGGTTCCTCAGAATTTCCCTCGCCGTCGAGGGACAACAGGTAGCCGTAGCGCGCCGGGAGCCCGATACGCCGCTCGTCGACCCGGCCGAAGTCGCCCGGCCGCTCGTCGATCGGTTCCTCGAGGACGCTTCCGGTGTTCGGGTCGAGGGTAAAGCGCCAGCGACGGCCCACCGAGGCGTAGTCGTCGGAGCCGGCACTGAAGGCCTCGGGCAACCTCGAGACGTCGAGGACCACGCGCCCGTCTTCCTTTTCAAAGGCGTTGACGGCGTGGAAGACGTAGCAGGGATCGATCTCGAACCAGCGCACATCGGCGTTGGTGCCCTTGCGCGGCATCAGCCCGAGCCTTGCCCCCGCGTCCGCGTCGAAACGGAAGGGGATCCCGCTGGCCAGCAGCGACAGGTCAAAGACGAGGGGCAGATCCATGAAGACCACGTGATTCTGGGTGACGTTGAAGTCGTGCATCATCACCATTTTCGGCAGATCGATGCCCTCGACTTGCTGGACGACCCCCTGCGCGTCGATGCGGATGTAGCGCAGGTAGGGCGGCTCGAAGGAGAAGTAACTGAACGCCAGCAGCTCCCCGGTGACCGGGCAGACCTTCGGATGGGCCGTCATCGAGCAGGGAAGGGCTCCGTTGAAGTTCTCGACGCCAATGGTTTCGAGGTCCGCGTCGAGGCGAAAGGGCCAGTGCGCTTCTTCGAGGGCGAGCAGTTTTCCGGCGTGGGCCACGACGTGGGTGTTGCCCTTGCCGCGGCCGAGGTCCCCGAGGCCGGCGGCCGGATCTTCGAGCGGGTCGGTGATGTCCGGGGTCTTGACGAAGCGGTTGCGGTACCACTCGGCACGCCCGTTGGCGAGACGCACCCCGTGCACCATGCCGTCGCCCAGGAACCAATGCGGCGAGGAGCCGGTACTTGGGTTGGGGCCGGTCCGCACGTAGAGGCCATCGAGTGCCGGCGGAATCGATCCCTCGACCCGAAGCTCGGTGGCGCTGACTTCCTCGTGGAGGGGTTCCCAGTTCCCGCGGAGGTGCCAGGGTGTTTCGCGGGTAGACATCGCTGCTTCTCCCAGGGCCTCGCGGGTGAAAAGACGTGAGCTTTCTCGCCGCCTTCGGCATCTAGGATGACGCATTGGGGCGGGGTTTCCAAGGCGGTGTCGGAGTGCCGCAGCGCTGCTCGGGAGGCGCCGGCCCGCGATCAGTGGCGTCTCCACTCCGGCCAGACATCGACTTCGAGCGTGTCGATCGCGACCGCGGGAAGTTCGAGGCGGTCGATGCGCTGCTCGAACCACGATTCGAGGACCACGAGGCTCCACAGCGGCCAAGTGCGGTCGCGCTTTCCCGCGTGGTGTTCTGCCACCCAGCCTTCGACCACTTCGGGTCGGAGCATGCCGCGGCTCTCGAGGGTCTCGCGCGCCGTTGCGCGCGCGAGCAGTTCGCGCAGCGAGCCGCTCAGCCAGGTGCCCATCGGCGGCACGAAACCCTGCTTCGGCGCCCGCGAAGACCGGGCGGGGAGGTAGCGCGCGGCGAGGGTTCGCAGCAGCTTCTTCGAGACCGCACTCCCGCCCGGAACGAGGGCGGCGAGCGGACTCGAGACCTTCATCGCGGTGGGCAACCGGAGCCCGAATTCCAGGATCCGCCGATCGGCGTAGGGAACGCGAACCTCCAGGGCCACGCGCATCGACATCCGGTCGGAATCGCGTAATACGTTATTGGGGAGGAAGCCATAGACGTCGGCGAGCAGGGCCTGGTCCAGAGTGTCGCTGCCGGCCGGGGCCGAACGAATCGTCGACTCGATCACCCCGAGGTCGCCGAGGCTGCGCCCGCCGGTGGCTCCCGCAGCTTCGAGGGCGCCGGGAGTGAGGATGGCGGCCAGTTCGGTGTCGGTCGTATGGCTGAGCCATTCGCGATAGACGGTTGCGAAATCGCCGCCCGAAGACGTGAGGAAGCGCCGCGCTCGGCGCAGCGCCTGGCTTCCCTCCGCGCGGTCGGGAAGTTTCGCGGCGAGGCCCGGGATCCACGAAGTGCGCGCGCGCTCGGGGAGCAGTGCCGAATAGAGTGCCAGCGAGCGCACCGCGCGGATAGCCGCCGAAGGCTTCGTCGCCGCCGTCGCCCGCCAATGCCACCGTGACCTCACCGCGGGTTTCTTCGCAGAGGGCGTCGTGGAGGAGGGCCGTGGCGATCCCGAAAGGTTCGTCGAAGTGTTGGGCGACGTGGTCGAGGCGTCCAATGGCCAGATCGGGATCCACCTGGATCGGTCGGTGGTCGGTGCCGAGGTGTGCGGCCAACTGGGCGGCGGGTGCGCTCTCGTCGTAGAGTCGTCCCTCCTCGCCGAAGCCGATGGTGAAGGTGCGAATCGGCTGGGCACTGCCTGCCTCGCGGCGGACGCGGTCCATCAGCGCGACCATCAAGCCCGAGTCGATGCCGCCTGAAAGGAAGGCGCCGAGGGGCACATCCGAAATCATGTGCTCGGCGATCACTTCGCGGAGCAGGGTGTCGAGTTGGTCGACGGCCTCTTCGCTGTTGGCGAACTCGGCCTTCGGAACCGGGCTGTAGCGGTGGAAGCGTTCGATACGGATACGCCCGGCTTCGAGAACGAGCTTGTGGCCCGGATCGAGGCGCGCGATTCCCTGGAAGGCACTTCCCGACGGCGGCACGTAGAGGTAGGCGAGGTAGCCCGCGAGCGATGCGAGATCGGGCCTGCGCTCGAAACGCGGATCGACCAGCAGTGCCTTGGCTTCGGAGGCGAAGGCGAGCAGGTCGCCCACAGCCGGGGCGCTCTCCGCGCTGCGGTAGAAGAGGGGTTTGATTCCGCTGGGATCTCGCGCGAGGAGCAGGCGCTGTCGGCGACGATCGAAGAGCCCGAAGGCGTACATCCCCTCGAGGTGCTCGAGCATCGCATCGCCGTGTTCCTCGTAGAGATGCAGCAGAACTTCGGTGTCGGACGTCGAGCGAAAGCGATGGCCCCGCTCCTGGAGTTCGGCGCGCAGTTTCTGGAAGTTGTAGATCTCACCGTTGAAGACGATCGCGAGCGCATCGTCGTCGCTGCGCATTGGTTGATGACCGGCAGCACTCAGATCGAGGATCGCGAGGCGCGTGTGGCCGAGGGCGAGGCTGTGGCCCCCCGGGCCGTTGGGCTCGATCAGCAGTCCGCGGTCATCGGGACCCCGGTGGTTCAGCGACAGCGTGGCACGACGATCGAGTTCGTCGTCCCGGGCTCCGATGCGTCCGTAGATGCCACACATCTCGAGGTCTCTCTCCACTCCCGCGGCGCCACACGGCGCCGGTTCGCCTAGCGGGCGGTTTCCAGGCTTGAGTTCGGGCTCGATCCCGAGTCGCGCAGCTCGACGCGAAAC
>CAJXIC010000257.1 GCA_913054385.1 uncultured Pseudomonadota bacterium | reverse complement strand
ACGCCGGGCTGGCTTTCGGACGCTGGCTTCGTGCGTCTCGAAGCGGGCGATTTCAGCCTGCTGGCATCGCTTTCCGGGCCGCAGCCCGCCCACCAGCCCGGGCACGCCCACAGCGACGCCCTGGCCTTCGAACTCTGCATCGGGGCGCAGCGCATCGTGACGGATACCGGCGTGGCGGAATACCTCCCGGGACCCCTTCGCGATCTCTCTCGCGCGACCCGCGCCCACGCCACGCTCGAAGTCGCGGGCCACGACCAATGCGAGACCTGGGCCGCTCACCGGATCGGCGGGCGCCCCCGGGTGGACGTCGAGGGGATCGGTGTGCCGGCGGCTGCGGTCGCGACCTGCGCCGGCTGGTCGACCCCCGGCTCGGTCCATCGCCGACGCTTCGACGTCTCGGAAGGCGCGGTGGAGATCCACGACGAGCTTCTGGGGCAGGCCTCTTCGGTGTTGATCTCGTTGCCCCTCGCGCCGGGCCTCCAGCCGGAGCTGAGATCCACCGACTCCGGTCCCGAAGCCCGCATCCCGCTGCCGGGGGGCCGCGCCCTGCGCATCGCGCTGCCGGCTTCGGCCCGTTGGCGTGTCGAAACCGAAAAGTACTTCCCCGAGTTCGGGAGCGTCGTTTCGCGCGCCGTGCTGCGGGGGCAGGACGATGCCTTCGAGCGTGGTTGCACGCGCTTCGAAGTCGAGTCCGACGCGTGACGCAGCACGGGCATCTCGCTGGCGTTTCGGCCGTGGGGTATGCTGCAAGCCGCGAGACGGCACCGGGTTGCGGGGATCCGATGGCTCGCGACCGATGGGGGTCGCTGAGACCGTGACTTCGACGACTTCAGCGGGTCGCGCTGCGCTGCTGGTGGTCTTCTCGCTGGGGCTCAGTCTGGCTTTGCTGGCGCTCCTCGAGGGGGGTGCGCGCGTGGCGGGGCTCGGTGGCGAGCGCATGTCGCGGCTTCCCTACCAGCAGGTCTACCTGCCGTCGCTGCTGCCCGCGACCGGCCCGGACGGCGAGGCGCTGCTGCGGACCGGGGACGTCCGGATGTGGCGCCAGCAGATTCGGGCGGAGAAACCCGAAGCGGGCCTGCGCGTCCTGGTCTTTGGTGCGTCGGCTTCCGCCGGTCTCGGCTTCTCGCCCAACGCGGCCTTCGCGCGCCCGCTCGAGCGCATCCTGCAAGAGGCGCTCCCGGGGCGCCGGGTCGAGGTGCTCAACCTCTCGATCGTGGCGCTCCCGGCGAAAAGCGTGAAGCAGCTCCTCGACGATGCGGCGCACCGCTATGACCCCGATGTGCTGATCGTCTATTCCGGCAACAACGAGTTCATGGAAATCCACGCCGAGCGCTACCAGGAACTCCGCGGCGGGTTCGCTTCGCGCCTGCGCGATCGCTTGATGGGCCTGCATCTGGCGCGCTTCCTGGTGAGGCTCTTCGAGGGGCCCGTGCAGGCGCCCTCGCTGGCCCAGCAGGACGTGTCCCAGGCGGACGTGCGGCAGGCCGAGCGAACGATCATCCAGGAGGTGGAGATCGGCGAAGACGAGCGCGGCCGGATCATCGACGAGTACGAGGGGCACCTGCGGGAGATGGTCGCTTCGGCGCGGTCGACGGAAACGCCGATCGTGCTCGCGACCGTCGCCTCGAATTGGCGCTGGCGCGGGCTTCGCGATCTAGCGGATGGGTGGGCGCGCGAAGAGGCGGGCCCGGGGTCGGAGGAGCGCGAGGCGGTCCTGTTGCGCGCCCGCGCGAAGCTCAGCGCCAGGATCCCCACGGCCTCCCAGGAGGAACGCGCCGAAGCGCTCTATCGCCGCGCGGTGGTACACGAGGCGCTCGGGGACCTTGCGAGCGCGCGTTCCGATTACAAAGCCGCGAAGGATGCCGATCCCCACCTGCGCCGGGCGCTTGGCGCGGGGAACGAGCGCGTGCGCGCTGTGGCAAGCGAGGCGGGCGTCCCCCTGGCGGACATCGAGGCGCTGCTCGCGGCGGATGCAGCGTCCGGGGTGATCGGTTTCGAATCCTTCTACGACAACGTCCACTTCACGCCGGAGGGGGCGCTTCTCGTCGCGGCAGAACTCTTCCGGGTGATGCAGGCCGAGGGCCTGCTTCCGCCGACCCCGAAATTCTCGGTCCTGGGTTGGCTGGCCCGCGAAGCAGAACGCCGCGGCGAACTCGACGCGCTCAGCGCCGGCGACTGGATAGGCTTTGGTTTCGACCGCAGTCGAATCGCCCTTCGGGATCCGTGGAAGTACGACCGTCTGAAGGATGAACTCGACACGCGGATCGCCGCCGACCCCACCGATTGGCGCGCTCTCGCCTACCGGGGGAATATCTTCGTTCATCGCATCGGCGGCGCGGCGGCGGCGCGCGAGGATTACGCGGCGGCGCTAAAGATCGAAGACAACGCCGAGGTGCGAGCCAACTCCGAAGGCTTGCGGCGAGCAGCGGAGTGAAGAATCTGGGACCGACGAAACGGGGACGAGTTTTCTTTTTTTCCTTTTCGGCCCAAGCTCCGCACGCTGCGGCATGATTCCCTTCGAAAAGGAAAAAAAGAAAAAAGAAAACCCGTCCCCGTTTCGGACCTTTTTTCGGCAGCGCGCCGACTGCTAGGATGCCCGCATGAGTGAAGGTAAAAAGCAGAGCGAGAAGGACTACCACGAGTCTTTCTACCAGCGCGATGAGCCGCTTCCGGAGATCACCGTCGAGGGTGTCGAACGAAATCTCCTGCGGCCGTGTTACGAGGGAAACGGCGACCACTATTCAGAGAATCGCGGCGCCTTCCACCAGTTGATCCGGCGCTACGGCGGCTGGGAGGGGAAGCGCGTCCTCGACTACGCCTGCGGCTTCGGCGATTTCGCCGTCTACTACGGCCTTACCGGCGCGGCCCGGGTGGATGGTTTCGATATCGCGGAAACGGCGATCGAACTCGCGCGCGAGCGGGTGGAGCGCCAGGGGTTGGCCGACCGCGTTCACCTCGAGCCGATGGATGCGAGCGCACTTCGCTACGAAGACGATTCCTTCGACCTGTTGATCGGTCACGGCGTCATCCACCACGTGATCAAGTACCCGCACATCTTCGAGGAGATGCACCGGGTGCTGCGGCCCGGGGCACGTGCATTCTTCGTCGAGGGGTTGGCCGACTTCCCCCTCTGGAAACTCCATTGGAAGATCAAGGGGGAGGTGCCCGAAGGAGACGTCCCGATCTTTGCAAGCGAGATCCGTGAGAAGGCCGCGCACTTCAGCGACGTTCACGTCGAGGGGGACACCTTCTTCCACAGCGCGAAGCGCTGGATCTGGCGCGCGAAGCCGGGTCCTTTGCGACGCGGAATTTTGCGCACGACCCACGGTATCGACCGGGCACTCTTCCGGGTGTTCCCGCCCTTGCGCCGCTGGGGTTCGTTCTCCTACCTCGTCCTCACGAAGTAGGCGTCGAAGCGCTCGGCTCGAAGCCGGCGCCCCGCAGTGCCTCGCGCGAGAAGCCCGCGCCATCGCTGCCGGAATCCTGGGCATATACGCGGCCCGCCGGGCCGACCTGGCAGCAAACGGCTTTGAGCAGTGCCTGCTGGGTGGCGTTCGAGGTGCGGCCCCTGGGCCGCACGCAGACCCCGGTTTTGTCGCCGGAGAGATTGCGCAGCCACAGCGACTTGCGCGGGTCGCCCTCGAAGGCGTGGGGGGTCCACCCGGCGTGCTGGCGCTCGTGGAAGAAGGCGCGGTCATGGCGCGAGAGCGGCCAGATCGCGTCTTCTGTCGCCAGGAAGCGCGAGAGGGGTACCTGCGCCAACACCTCGCTTGCGCTCGGTGAGCCCCCCGATGTCGTCCAGGATGAACCGTCTTCAATCGCGGGTGCCCACTTCGCGGGTCGGTCGCCCGCATGAAGGGCGCTACGGGCCCGGCGGAACTGGACACGCGCAGCCTGGGCGCGGTCGCGGAGCGAACCGCGAAGGCCCACGTTGACGAGCCTATTCCAGGCCCCTTCCAGCGTCGGCGA
>CAJXIC010000256.1 GCA_913054385.1 uncultured Pseudomonadota bacterium | reverse complement strand
GGATGCAGACGGTTCCAATCCGACGAATCTCACGAACGATCCCTCGGACGATTCGAAGGCTGCATGGTCCCCCGACGGAACCGAGATTGCCTTCGGCTCCGACCGAGATGGCAATGACGAAATCTATGTGATGGATGCAGACGGTTCCAATCCAACGCAGATCACGGACAATGACACGGACGATCAAAGCCCTGCCTGGTCCCTTGCACTCGTGGAATCCGTGCCTGCGACTTCCGCCAATGGAATCGTGATACTCGTGTTGCTGATGGTTGGATTGACTTCGCTTGCACTCGCTGTCGAGCGACCGCGCAGTCTTCAAAAACACGAATCACGGCGCGGCTAAAAGAAGACCAAGAGCGGCAGCAGTTCTTCTATTCGACGGTCGCTTCTCGTTACCGCTACGAAACGAGATGTGAATCGAGCGCTGTGCGAATCCGTCCGGCGAGTTCTTCGAGTTCGGCCCGGTCTGCGGGCTTTCGGCCGTGCAGGGCGGCGGGGTTCACGTCGGGCTCGTCGGCGTTCCGGGGCAAGAGGTGCATGTGGTAGTGAAAGACGGTCTGGCCCGCGGCGGCGCCGTTCAACTGGAAGAGCCGCAGGCCCTCGGGCTCGAGCACTGTGCGCAGCGCGTGGGCCAACTGCTTCGCGGTGCGCGCCACCGCGGCGGCCTCGTCCGCCTCGAGGTCGAAGAGGTTCTCGGCGTGGCGCTTTGGAATGACCAGCACGTGCCCGCGCGCCAGCGGCTGGATGTCCATGAAGGCGAGGCAGTCGTCGTCGTCAAAGACCCTCGCCGCCGGGGCGAGGCCTGCGACGATGGCGCAGAAGATGCAGTCGCTAGCGCTCACGCTGCTAAACCCCGAGCCGTTCGATCACCGCGCGCACGACCAGCGGCCAGGCGATGGTGGCGTCGGCGTATACCTCGGCGAAGCGTCCGCCCTCGGATTCGGGGATGAACTTGCCCCAGGAAACCCCCTCGCTGTAGGGGCAGCCCGAGAGTCCCCCCCAATGCTCGGGCTCGGGGCAGATGCGCAGCGCGTAGCGGTAGCGGCGCACCGGGTGGTCTACTCCCAGGCGGACGCGCTGGATTTCGAGATAGGGCCCCACCTGTTGCGCCCAGTTGCGCGGCACGCCACCGCCGATGGTGAAGATGCCGAGGGTCTCGTGGGCGAGGATCTGCTCGGTGAAGTGGTCGAGATCGAGGAAGGGGTCGAAGCGGAACTGCCGGCCGTGCTCGCGAGCGACGCTCTTCTGGAAGATCGCCAGATCGAGCCCGAGCTCGGAATCGGTGAAGGCGGGCACGTAGATCGGCACGTTGCGTCGTGCAGCGCTCTGCAAGACGCCGCGGCTGTCGGGATCTGCCGCCAGATGCTTTCCCATTCGTTCGAGGATCGTGCGACTGCACAGCGCCTCGTTCTCGTCCGCTCCCTGCAGCGTCTCTTTCAGCAGTCCTTCGATGTTGTCGAGGTTCTTCTCGAGTTCGATGGTGTCGTAGACACGGTTGTAGCCCTTCGGGAACAGTTCCTCGTCGCTCATCTCCGGGCGGTGCTTGAAGTGTTGGAGCCCCGTGCCTTCGACCAGCCCGTGGGTCATCAGCGCGCCGGTCGCAACGATCGCCTGCACCCAGCCGCGGTCGATCATCTCGGCCAGCACCAGGCCCTGCTTCGCGATGGTCATCGCCCCCGAAATCGTGACCACCCGAAAGCACGACTCATCGCGCACCATGGCTTCGAGCAGATTCGCAGCCTCGCCGAGGCGTCGACCGCCAAAGGCGGTGTCTGCCATGGCGCGCAGCAGTGCGTCGACGCTGTCGGTCTTCGCAACGTCGAGGGGACGGGTCGGTTCGAGGCCGTCATCGAAGCCGTCGCCGTACTTCGATTCGTCGCGTGCCTTCATGCCGGGGTTCCCTTCACGGGGGGTGGGGCGAGCGCGGGGTGTCTAACACCGCGCCTCGAGTTCGTCGGGGGTGGTGGCGGCGAGCGAACACTCGTTCCCCCGACACAGGTAGGCCGCCGCTCGCCCGCCTTTGAGGTCGCGGCCTTCCAGAAAGGACGCGGCGATGCCGGGTGGCGTTTCGCCGGGCGCCACCGCGAGCACCAGATCTTCGGGGCCGAGCACGCGCCGCGCCCGTGTGAGCAGCGCCTCGCGTGCCGGGTCTTCGGCTTCGCCCACTACCACCGCGATGCACAGACCCCGCTCGAGGACCGCCACCGCGCGCAGCAGGGTGGGGAAGGCCGCCGGTTGGCGCGCGACATGCCCCGCCCAGGCCCGCAGAACGCTTTGGGCCACTTCGAGGAGCGAGTCGTCTCCGGCCAGGGTGCCCGCGCGCAACAGTCCCAGTACCGCGAGCCCGCTGGCGTGGGGGGTGGCGCCGTCGTGGTCCGAGCGCGGGCGGTGGGCCAGCGGCTCGCCGTCGCAGGCGCTGAGGAAGAAGTCGCCGAGGTCGGCGTCGAAGAAGCGGTCGCGGATGGCATGGGCCGTTGCCAGGGCGGTTTCGAAGTGGGCGTGTCCGGCTCCCGCGCGCTGCAGCTCGAGACCGGCGTCGAGCATCGCGGCGTGGTCGTCGAGGAAGGCGCCGACGTGGGCGCGACCCTCGGCGAAGACCCGCAGCAGTCGCCCCTGCTCGTCGCGCATCGTCGTGTTTACGAAATCCGCCGCCGCCGCCGCTTCGGCCAGCAAATCCGGGTCGCCCTGGAGTGCGGCCGCGCGCGCCATCGCCGAGATCGCGTAGCCGTTCCAGGCGGCCACGCGCTTGCGATCGGTGGCCGGGGCGATGCGCTTTGCCCGGGCCCGAAGCAGGTTCTCGCGCTCGATCTCGAAGTGTTCGCGCGGCTCGCGGGCCACATCGACGAGGTGGCTGGTGCCGTTCTCGAAATTGGGGTGCGGGGTGACTCCATAGGCCGCCGCGAAGGCGTCGGCGCGGGGGCCGAGCACGGCTGCCAACGACTCGGGTGTCCAGACGTAGAAGAGTCCCTCTTCTCCCTCGCTGTCGGCATCCTGGCTGGCGAAGAAGCCGCCGCCGTCGTCGCTACCCGGTTCGGGCGACATCTCACGGCGCAGGTAGTCGAGGGTCTCGCGCACCGGCCACACCAGTTCTTCGTCGCCGAAGCGCCGGCGCGCGGTCTCGAGTAGCGCGCGAATCAGCAGCCCCTGGTCGTAGAGCATCTTCTCGAAGTGTGGGATGGTCCAGGCCGCGTCGACGCAGTAGCGATGGAAGCCCCCCCCGACGTGGTCGTAGAGCCCGCGGCGCGACATTTCCACCAGCGAGAAGGCGCAGTGCTCGAGCACCGCGGTGGCCTCGTCCTCGGGCAGGAAATCGACCGCCGCCAGCAGGAACTCGAGCTGGGTGGGCGTCGGAAACTTCGGCGCGTCGCCGAAACCACCGCGCTTGCGGTCGGCGCGCGCCAGCAGTTCGCGCGCCGCGGCCTGGATCTCGGCCTTCCCCGGAAAGGGGGCCTCGGGGTCTTCTCCGCGCGCCGAAAGAGCCTCGAGAATGCGCTGGGCCGTGCCCTCCACCTGATCGCGCTGGTCGTGCCAGGCGGCGCGCACCGCTTGCAGGATTTCCGGGAAGGCCGGCGTGCCGAAGCGCCGCACCGGCGGGTAGTAGGTGCCAGCGTAGAAGGGCTTGCCCTCGGGTGTGCAGAAAACGGTGAGCGGCCAGCCGCCGTGCCCGGTGAGGCTGGTCACCGTGTCCATGTAGATCTGGTCGACGTCCGGGCGTTCTTCGCGATCGACCTTGATGCAGACGAAGTCGCGGTTCATCTGCGCCGCGATCTCGGGGTTCTCGAAGGATTCGTGCTCCATCACGTGGCACCAATGGCAGGCGCTGTAACCGATCGAGACGCAGACCGGAACGTCGCGGCGCCGGGCCTCGGCGAAGGCCTCTTCGCCCCAGGGATGCCAATCCACGGGGTTGTTCATGTGCTGTCGCAGGTAGGCGCTGGTGGCGTCTGCCAGGCGGTTGGTCTTCGGGGCG
>CAJXIC010000255.1 GCA_913054385.1 uncultured Pseudomonadota bacterium | reverse complement strand
CGCCCCCCCCCCGCTCTCGGTCGGCTTCTCTTTTGGGACGAGTCGGCGCGGAACGACGTGGTAGACTCCTGCTGGACCGACCGGAGGCACCCCGTGAAGACCCCTGTCCTGAAAACCGTCGCGATCTTCGGGCTCGCGTTTTTTCTGACTGCCTGTGGCAGCGACGAAAGCGCCGAAACCGCTGCCGACGAGAGCACCGCGGCCGCACCCGAGATCTCGTCGAACCAAACGTCGTCAGAACTCACCGCGGTGCCCGGCATCGCCGACGGCGGGATCGAGGGACTCGAGGGCGAGACGCTCCCCGCAGACCTGCCCCTGTTCCCGGACGCCTACGCTGGCTTCAAGGTGACCGACATCGGCGCCAACGACGTCGCGGTGGTGATGCAGTCCGACGTCGCGGTGGCCTCGGTGGTCGACTTCTACAAGGACGCCATGGTCTTGAACGGCTGGGAAATGGAGAGCGACTTCGAGGATCCGAACTCGGCCGAGCTCATCGCCTGGAAGGATGGGCGAAAGATGATCGTGCTCACCCTCACCAACAACGTCGAGACCCTGGTCTCGGTCAAGATCAAGGCCGCCGAGCCCCGGTGATCGCGGGCGTTCGCGCCCGGTTCGCCTAGCTGGAACCTGGGTCCACCCGCCGCCGCAGTCGTTTCCGGGCGGAGGATCGGCGCTTCGCTTCCGCACCGCGCGCGCGCGCCGCCTTCGAGGGACGGGTGGCTTTTCTCCGACGCGGTGCGGTGAGGGCCTCGCGAATCAATTCGGCGAGTCGTTCGCGCGCGAGTTCGCGGTTGCGAGCGCGAGAACGATGGCGTCCAACGTGGACCAGGATGTCCCCGGAGAGAGTGAGACGCTTCCGCAGTCGACGGCGCAAGCGATCCCGCCGAACCGACCCGACGGCAACACTCTGCTCGAGGTTCCAGCGCAGCGTGACGCGGGTATTCGACTTGTTGACGTGTTGCCCGCCGGGCCCCGAGGAGCGGCTCGCCGTCTCCCGGAGCTCCGAGGCCGGGATCACGACGTCGCGTCGGACCTCGAGATCGGCCTGGGCTCTTGTCACCGGGAGCCCCCCTTCGCAACGCGACGCGGAGAGCTCATTCGCGCTGCTTCGCCCCGCCCTTGCGAGGTCGCGGGAAGGCCGCACGCGCGGCGGCCTCCCGCAAGGCGCCCACGAGGACGTCGCCGTCGGTCTCGGTGACGTCCCCCAGGCGCCCGCGCAAGGCGTAGGCGCGGAACTGCGTCTTGGTCGCGTGGACAGCGGCTTCGGGTTTCGCGAGAAGTTTTTCGACGAGTGCATCGACCTCCACGTCGAGTTCTGCCTCCGGGACCACGCGGTGCACGAGCCCCCACGCAAAAGCCCTGGTTCCGTCGATTTCTTCACACAGCAGAATCAACTCGCGCGCACGCGCGGCGCCCAGCTCATTGATGAGCCGCGGCGTGGCTCCCCAGGTGAGCGGAATGCCGAGGTCGACCTCGGGAACGTGAAAGCGCGCGCCCTTCGTCGCGACACGGAAATCGCAGGCCGCCGCCAACACGCATCCCCCGCCCACCGCGTGCCCCTGCACCCGCGCGATGGTCACCGCCTCGACCTCCTCGATGGCGCGACTCGCGCGCAGTCCGAGCTGGCTGGCGTAGCGTCTTTCGCGCGCGCCGGCGTCCGCGCTCGGAAGTCCGGGCGGGTCGCCGCGATCGGCTCCCGCGCAGAAGGCCCGGCCGCGACCGCCGAGCACCACCACGCGCGTCTCGAAATCGCCCTGGAGTGCGCCGAAGACCTCTTCGATCTCTTCGAGGGCCGTTCGATTGAGCGCGTTCAGTTTCTCCGGGCGATTCAACCAGACCCGCAGGACCGGTCCCTGCCATTCGAGCTCGAGTGTCTCGAAGGACGCATCTCGCAACGACATCGTTTCCTCCCCGAGTTCTGCGCCGACCCGGCAGGCAAAGGATACCAATTCGGGAAACGGGGAAACGGGGACGTTGTTGGGAAACGGGGACGTTGTTTACTTGTTTACTTTTTCCCCGTGGGCGCGCGCCACGCCGCCTGCCCCTACGAAAAGTAAACAAGTAAACAACGTCCCCGTTTCCGCGTCCCCGTTTCCCGTTCGGTCGCCGTCCCTGCTCCTCCCGGGGTATTCTGGTCGGTGCATGAGCGCCCCGCGTAGTGTCGAAGCCACTTCCGTCGACCGCTATCTCGTCTTCCTTTTCTTCGCGCTCTCGACCGCCACCCTCTTCGACGGCTTCGACTCGGCCCTGCTGAGCTTCGCTGCGCCCGAGGTGCGCGAATCCCTCGACATCAGTCGCCCCGAGTGGGGGTACATCACCAGCTTCACGCGCCTCGGCGTGATGGCGTCCTTCTTTTTCCTGGTCTCGGCAGATCGCTTCGGCCGACGCAACCTGATGATGGTCACGGTCATCGGCTTCGCGGTCTTCAACGGCCTCACCGCCTTCGCCACGACAAAGCAGGAGTTCGTCGTCTGCCAGATGCTGGCGCGACTCTTCCTCACGGCCGAGTACGCGCTCGCGGTGATCGTAATCGGCGAAGAATACCCGGCGCGCTACCGCGGGCGTGCGATCGCGATCCTGACCAGCCTCGCGACGGTCGGCGTGATGGCCATGGCGAAGTTGCAGCCCTACGTGCTGCTCGAGCCCGGCGCCAAGAGCAATGCCCTGCACAGCTTCGCGATGGGGATCGTCGCGAGCCTGCAGTCATTCTTCGGTCTGGCCGAGGATGCCGCGAACTGGCGGGCGCTCTACGTCCTCGGGGCGTTCCCGCTGTTGCTCGGCTTCGGGCTTCGCTTTGCCATGCGCGAAACCCGGCGCTTTGAAGCCGTTCGGGAGGCGAAGCCGAAACAGCGCCTGCACTTCCGTGACCACCTGCGCAATGCGCTCGAACCCTGGAGCCCACGCTACCGGTCGCGCACGGCGGTCGTGACCCTTTTGTGGAACTCGGTACACCTGGTGACGGCTCCCTCGGTGGTCTACTGGGTGATCTTCGCCCGGGAGGATCTCGGCTTCAGTGCGGCGCAGGTCGGGGACATCGTGTTCTGGGGTTACGCCGGCGGCGTCGCCGGGCACTTCACGGCGGGAACCCTGGTCGACCGCATTGGCCGCAAACCAACCTGCGCGGGCTTCTACGTGCTGGCCGCCATCTCGATCACCCTGCTCTACCAGGTCCATTCCTTCGCCGGGCAAACCCTATGGATGATCGCAACGGTCTTCAGCTTCGCTGCGGCGAACACCGCAACGCACATCTACGCCTCGGAACTCTTCCCCACCGAGATTCGGGCGACGGGCTACGGCTGGACCACCAACCTGCTGGGGCGCGTCACCGAGGTCGCCACGCCCGCTGCGATCGGCGCCATGATCGGGCCGCTCGGCGACATCCCGACCGCCATCGCCGTCGTCGCCGTCGGCCCGATCCTCGGCGCGGCCCTGGTGATGCGCTACGCCCCGGAAACCCGCGGACTCACCCTTGAGCAGGTGCAGCAGACCCTTGGGCCGGAACCCCCGGCGACCGAACGGAATCCAAACCCATGAGCACCGCTTCAGGGAGGTTCACGAGGGGATGCCGAGCCAACGCCGGGGAATGATCCGGGCCAGCGAAATCACACCGCGCGAAGTCTTTCTGAAGCGCCGCGAATTTCTGGCGGCGGCCGCCGGGGCGGCCGCGAGCCTCGGGGGCGGAACGCTGCTCCTGGGCTGCGGCGCCGACGCTTCGGATCACCGAGAAGACCGGAGCGGCCGTGGTTCGAAGCTCGAAGGCGTGATCGCCGGGCCGCAGGCGCTCTCGACCAACGAGAAGCCGACGGGCTTCTGGGAAGCCACGCACTACAACAATTTTTACGAGTTTGGAACCGATAAAGCCGACCCTTCTGAAAACGCCGGCAGCCTGCGCCCGAAACCCTGGTCGGTCGCCATCGAGGGGGAAGTCGCCAGGCCCGGCGTGGTTCCCCTCGAGACCCTCCTCGCCCCCC
>CAJXIC010000254.1 GCA_913054385.1 uncultured Pseudomonadota bacterium | reverse complement strand
TACCCCCTCGATGGCGGCGCCGAAACCGGCATTGCCCGCCTCGACGCCTACTGGCTGGCGCGTCAGGGGATCATCGACCAGAAGATTCTTCCGAAGGGAATTTTCTGGAAGTCGAGCGACATCCAGCTGCGCCTGATCGGTGACCCGACGTACACCCTGCCCGCGCCCGACGCCGCACTTTCGGCGAAGCTCAAGGAGATGCTCGGTGCGGATGGGCGCGCTTACGGCCTGGCGCTGCTCGACTACACCGACCCGGCAAAGCCCGTCTACGCCGCGGTGAACCCGGACAAACCCCAGAACCCGGCGAGTGTCGGCAAGATCGCGATCATGCTCGGCTGGTTCCAGGCGCTTGCCGACGTCTATCCCGACGGCATCGATGCCCGGATGGCAATCCTGAAGAATACGATCGTCACCGCGGACGGTTTCATCCAGCGCGATCGACACAGTGTCCCGGTCTGGAAGCCCGGCGATCCGAAGGTGGTTCGGCGCCCGATTGAGGAAGGGTTCCAGGAGAACCTCTGGACCTACATGGACTGGATGATGTCGGCTTCTTCGAGTGCGGCGGCGGGCATGATGACGAAGGAGCTGATGCTGCTGAACGAGTTCGGAAGCGCCTACCCCGTCTCTCCGGAAAAGTCGAAGACCTTCTTCGAGAAGACCCCGAAGCCCGAGCTGGTTCGGCTCCTCAAAAAGTCGATCCAGGCCCCCCTGGGCACCAATGGGCTCGACACCGCGAAGCTACGCCAGGGGAAATTCTTCACCCGCGAAGGGAAGAAGCGCGTTCCCACCACCGCCACCAGCATTGCGACCGCCCGCGAACTGCTGCGCTTCGTGCTGTTGATGGAAGAGGGGAAGCTCGTGGACCCCTGGTCGAGCCTGGAGATGAAGAAGATTCTCTATCTCACCGACGCACGCATTCGTTATGCCGCAAGCCCCGCTCTCGACGACGCCGCGGTCTACTACAAATCGGGTTCGCTCTACAGTTGCAAGGCAGAAGCCGGCTTCGACTGCGGCAAGTACCAAGGCAACCGGGTCAACTACCTGAACTCGATGGCGATCATCGAGACCGACAGCGCCCACGGCAGCCTGCGTTACGCGGTGGTGGTGCTGTCGAACGTGCTCCGAAAGGACTCCTCGGAGAAGCACCAGGAGATCGCCGCGAAGCTCCACGCCCTGATAGGTGCCCGCCACTAGCCGGGAGAGTTCTTTTTTTGCACGCCGCGGGGGGACACCCATGGCGATTGTCGGCTCGCCACCCGGGCCCATCCAGATGGCGGCACGTTGCAATCGACCCCGCGGTCGGCGCGTGAGAACAGGACCGTCCTCCCCACTCACCGCAAGTTCAGCGGTGTTTACGCTCCGGGCCCGGGCCGCTGACGGCGTTTTTCTGGCCGCGGTCGCGAAGCATCCCGTCGATGGCCGCCGCGATGTCCACCATCCACTGGCCGCCATCCTTGTCGTTGCTGAGACCGACCAGGATGTAGGTCTTCTTGCCGCGACGCACCAACGCTGAATCGGAGTGGAAGTTCCGCCAGGATCCGGACTTACGGAGCAACTTCGCCCCAGGCGCCACGTAGAGAAGCCCCGCCACGAACTTGTGCTTCAGGTCGCTGCCCTCGAGAATTTTCTTCATCATCTCGCTGTGTGCCGGCGTGACGAGGTTGCCGGTCTCGAGCAGGTAATAGAAGCGCGCCACCTGCATTGCGGTCGCACCGTGCGACAGGTTGTGGAGCGGGTCGCGCTTCCAAAGCCCCTTCTTCGCGTAGTCCTTCCCGACCCAGAGCCCTCCGCCCCGCGCGGGATCGTAGAGTCGGTATCGCGGCGAGAGCAGGACGCGCGCGATGTTCTCCTTGCCGACCTTCTGCATGATCAGGGTGGTGGCCTCGTTCGAAGATCGCCGGATCATCGCCTCGAGAAGCTTCCTCGTCTTTCGGTCGTATTCGAGCTGGCCGGTAGCAATCATCTCGAAGGCTGCCAGCAGCACCGCAATTTTCGGGAGGCTCGCGGCGTACATCATCACATCGCCGTTCACCTCGGCCATGCGTGGATGCTTCACGTCGGTCACGTCGACGAGAGCAACACTCAAGCGCTTGCGCCTTACGTCGTCGTCGAGGTGGAGGCGAGCGAGGACAGCCTCAAGGTCTCTCTGGAGCGCGGGGTCGCGGTGCTTCCAGAGCGGCGCCTTGTCCTCGAAAGGGGCGATCGCATCGAGCGCCCACCATTTCTGGAGCTGGGGGTCACGAAAGATCGCCGCCGCGGAAGGCACCGGGATCTCGACGCTCGCGGGCTCGTCGCCAACAGCCGTGCGCGAGCCAAGCACCACCAGGGACAACAGCCCCAGCGCAAAAGCGACCCGGGCGTCAGGCCACCGCATCCGCGTCTCCCGCCTCCGAAAGCAGGCGATGCTGTCGGATGACGACGAAAGAAAACGCCAGCCACAAGAACACGAGCCCGATGTTGAGCGCGAAGAACTTCGCCACCGGAAGCGCCAGCAGATTGACACCGACGAGCACCGTCAAGGCCGCCAACCCATCCCCTATGCGTGCACCGACCGTATCGATGGTGGGCTTCGCCTTGAAGACCTGGCTCGATGGAACCGGCAACCAGAGAACGTTTCTCGCGGTGTTGTTGATCGAGTAGTCGGTGGCGTTCTCCGCAATCTTCATGGTCCGCACCACCGCGAGGGTTCCCACCAGCGCCATCGTCGAATACGAGATCAACGCCACCACGGGCATCAGCAGCAGCAATGCGCCAAACCCGCCGTAGCGCAGCAACCGCGAGGCCACGAAGGACTGGAGGATCAACGCCACCCAGTTCACCGTCCCGAAGAAGCCCGCGTAGAAAACCGTGGTCTCCTGGCGCGTGAAATCGGCAAGGGCGATGTCGCCGATGAGCCCCCGGGCGAGTGCCTCGTGTTCAATGAAATCCTGAAGCACCCAGTAGAGAAGATTCTCGCCATTGGTATTCACCCAGTTGACGAGCAGCGTGATCAGCGCAACCGACAAGAGGAAGCGACTCGAAAAGATCACCGACATCCCGCTGGGGCCCTTCGGCTCCGGCGGGGCTTCGTCTTCTTCCGGCGAAGCGCTCTCGATCGAACGGGTGGCGCCTCCCTCCCGTGCGTCGACGACGCGGGTGAAGACGATCGAGAGACCGAGGGGCACCAGCGCCACGAGCAGGAGCCAGTCCGCACCCACCCAGCCCGAATCGACGAGCCAGCCGGTGATCGTGGCTCCGAAGGCGCCGCCGGCGGTGGCCCCAATGGCGATCAGCGGGAGCAGCCTGCGCCCCACGGCATCGCTGTAGAGATCCGCCGCAAAGGACCAGAACTGCGCCACGATGAAAACGCCGAACATACCCACCCAGAGGTAGAAGGCGATCCCGGTGAAGGGCAGGTTCGCCACGAAGAAATTCGGCTGCAGGAACCAGAAGATCACCATGTTCGACATGAAAAACAGCGTCGCCCGGGTGATCAGATCGCGACGCGACCAGCGCTCGGAAAGTCGCCCGTAAAGGGCGACGGCCGGGATCAGGATGATCACCTGGAAGAAGCTCGAGTAGGCCTTCACCTCGACCTTCGAAAATCCCTCGATATCCGAGACGGCGATCCACCCCTCCCGGATCGGCTTCACGAAGTAGTAGGCACAGAGCACCAGGAAGACGTTCGCCAGCAGCAGGAGGGCGCTCTTCTCCTCGCCTGCGCGAATGTCGGTAAAGAGTCGCAGCGGCGAACGACTCGGCCGGAGCGGTGTGCTGGACTGGGTCACGGCCGGGCGCAAACCTCCGGGAAGAAAAAGTGGACTGCCGGCGGCCACCGCAGTCTAGGATGCCTTTTCGCGGGGCGCCGATTTGGGCGATTCGAAGGTTTCCGCACCCTGCTCCCCAGGGGCGCCGCAAGAATCGTGCACGTAACGTCCAGCCGCGGACTCGACTACATTCGAGCGAAGCCAGCGCGTGCCCACCAGGTCAGACGGAGAA
>CAJXIC010000253.1 GCA_913054385.1 uncultured Pseudomonadota bacterium | reverse complement strand
ATTACGAAGATCGAACATTGTCGAAAAACAGCGGTTGATGCGGCCCGCGGAAGCTCTCCATTTTCTGAGGGGTGCTCGCGAAGCTGTTGAATTCGCGACGCGATTTGGGATGCAAACGCTGGTTCTCAATGGGCTCATCGCAGCGGTCGCCGCGTCCCTTGCGGTGTAGTGCGAACCGCAGCAGCGGTCGCATCCGCGATTGCAGCGCCGATGCACTTCGTGTTCTACTGCCGTCCGGTTCGCCGCAGAGTTTCCCGCGGTTGGCGTTCCGATCCGGTTGGTTTCCGTCGCGTCGTGTTCGGTAGGAATCCAACCGTAAACCCGGTCCGCCACTTCGAAAATGATCAGGCCCCCCCGCCCATGCCCCCCCACCCCCCTATCTGGGACGACGTTTTGCGTCGTCTCGAAGGCGAACTTCCCCCGCCGGTCGTCGCCGCCTGGTTCACCGAACTACACGCCGAAAGCCGTGGCGAGGACGGGTTGCTTCTGCACTGCCCGTCCAGCTTTCACCGCGATCGAATTCGCTCGCGCTGGATGCGAGAACTCTCGCTCGCGGTAAAGACCGCTTCGGGGCGCGATCTTCGCATTGAGTTCAAGGTCGGGGCATTGAAGTGCTCGCCGCCGGGAAGGGGCGCTGCGAATGCGGCGGCAGCCCCCGAATCGGTGACCGTTTCAGAAGCCATGCCGCCCCGCAGGACCTCCCTCACGGCCAGCGTGCCGCGCGAGCCCATGGCCCCGGAGCCCGGGCTCACCTTCGACAATTTCGTGGTCGGCCCCTGTAACAGCCTGGCCCGAGAAGCCTCGCTGGCCCTGGTGCGGGGCGCCTCGCGGACCCTCCGGCAACTCTATCTATGCGCCCCCACGGGCCTCGGGAAGACCCACTTATGCCGCGCCCTGGCGGCCGAAGCCGACCGCGAGGCCGGACGGCGGGTGCTCTACACCTCGGCCGAAAATTTCACCAGCGAGTTCATGGCGAGCCTGCGTGGGAAGCAGACCAACCGCTTCAAGCAGCGCTACCGCCGCGATTGCGACGTGCTGATCCTCGAAGACGTCCAGTTCCTCGAGGGAAAGAAAGCCACCCAGCTCGAACTCTTCCACACCGTCCAGCACCTCCTCGATTCCGGTAAACGGGTCGTGGTCAGCGGTAACCGCGTGCCCCGGGAACTGACGGGCCTCGACGAACGGGTCCGGTCGCAGCTCGCCAGCGGCCTGGTAGCCCCGCTCGAAGACCCGAGCGCCGAGGTGCGCCGCCGCATCCTGCGTTCGAAGGCCGCCGGCGGGGGGGTCTTCGTGCCGCCCGACTGCATCGACATGATGGTAGAGGCCGTCCGCGGGAGCGTCCGTGACCTCGAGGGCGTACTGGTTCAGTTGGTGACGACGGCTTCACTGCTGAAGCGAAAAATCGACGTGAAGCTCACCGAGGAGGCCTTGGCGACCAAGACCGGCATCGAGGCCCGCGCGCCCCGCCTTTCCTGCGGCGCCGTGATCCACACCGTGGCGCGCTTCTTCCAGACCACGCCGGAGGCCATGGCGTCTCGCTCCCGGCGCCGCGACGTACTCGTCCCGCGCCAACTCGCGATGTACCTGTGTCACCGCTACACCGACGCCACCCTCGCCGAGATCGGCCGGGCCCTGGGGCGCGACCACCCCGCTGTAGGCAATGCCATCCGGCGCGTCGAGCGCGAGATCCTCGAGCGGGCGCCGCTGCGCTACAAGGTCGAGGCGCTGTGCGAGCGCCTGCTGGAAGACGCCAAGGAATAGTTCAGCCCGTGGCAAAGCCGAATCGGCCCGCGTAACCCGCAGCCGGAACGCTCAGCCCGCCGTACGCGCCGCCTCGATGCGCGCGCGAACCCGCCGGGGCCCTGCCGTGCGCAGGGGCTTTGCGTCCTCGAGCGAGGGCGGATCCTCCGCCGGATCGTCGAAGCGCCGCAGCGTCGCATAGAGCGTCGAGCGCTCGACCGGCACGCGCTGAATCTCGCGGATCAGCCGCCGAAACTCTTCGGGGGGCGTGTTCTCGCCGTGCTCCGAGCCCGACTCGCGGCTGATCGATTCTTCCATCAGCGTCCCGCCAAAGTCGTTGGCCCCCGAACAGAGCCCCATCTGCCCGAGCTTTGGGCCCATCTTCACCCAGGAGACCTGGATGTTCTGGATCCACGGCCGCAGGAAGAGCCGGGCCACCGCGATGATTCGAAGGTCCTCGTGGGGCGAGGGGCCGGGACGCGACCCGAGCAGGTGGTAGAGCATGTTGCGCTCGTGGATGAACCCGAGGGGCACGAACTCGGTGAAACCGCCGGTTTCCTTCTGGATGTCGCGCAAGATCCCAAGGTGCCGGGCGATGTGAATCGGCTTCTCGATATGGCCGTACATCAGCGTCGAGGACGAGCGCAGCCCCACCGCATGCGCGGCGCGCACGATTTCGATCCAGCGGGCGGTCTTGAGCTTCTTCGGCGATAGGATCTCGCGAATTTCGTCATCGAGGATCTCGGCCGCTGTCCCCGGGATCGTCCCGAGGCCGGCCTCTTGCAGCCAGCCCAGGTACTCGCCGAGCGGCATGCCGCTCTTCTTCTGACCGAAGTCGATTTCCTCGGGCGAAAAGGCGTGGATGTGGAGATCGGGAAAAGCCGCCTTCAGGGTCGTCAAGATTTCGTGGTAGTGGGTGTGGTCTTTCTGGGGGTGGATCCCACCCTGGATGCAGACCTCGGTGGCGCCGCGCGCGATGGCCTGCTCGCACTTCGAGATCAACACCTCCATCGGGTGGTCGTAGGCCTCGGCGTCGTCGTCCTTGTGACGCGCGAAGCCGCAGAAGGAACAGCCGACGTAGCAAACATTGGTGAAGTTGAGGTTGCGACACACCACGAAGGAGACGTCGTCTCCGTTGTCCTCGCGACGCGCAACGTCCCCCGCGAGGAGCAGCGCGTGCAGATTACTGCCCTCGGCCTCGAGCAGGCAGACCGCGTCTTCGGGCGAGAGTTCGCGCCCCGAAAGGGCGCCCTCGAGCAGATCGGCGATCCGGGGATCGACTTCGTTGAATAGGCGTTCGAGCATTACGCGGCCTCCTCGTCGGACTGGTAGTGGGACTGGTGGTCGGAAACGCGCGCCAAGCCCTCGTCGGTAGCAAAGCGCGCCAGGGCTTCCCGCATCTGCGGGTCAAAGAAATCGGGGCGATCGAGAATGTATTCCGGGTGGACCGGCAGTCGTTCGCGCAGCACCCGGTCAGCCGCGCGCGTGCGCTGGCGCAACTCGCGCAGCTGCGGCCAGGGCGCTTCCGGGTTGATGAAGTCGATGCTCACCGGCGAAACGCCGCCCCAGTCGTTGACCCCTGCCGCAAGCAGCCGCTCGAGCATTCCCGGGGCCAGGTTCGGCGGTGCCTGCAGGTTCATGCGGGAGCCGAGCACCAGGCGCGCCAGCGCCACCCAGCCCAACACGATCTCGTCGCGCAGCGACGGGAAGGCGCGCATGCGTGTCGAAGGCTTGGGGTGGAAGGGCTGGACGATGACTTCCTGGATGTGCCCGAAGCGCAGCTGGAGCTCGCGGATCGCCACCAGGGTGTCGGCGCGTTCCGCGTCATTCTCCCCGATCCCCAAAAGGATCCCCGAGGTGAAGGGGATCTTCAGCTCACCCGCCTCGGCGTGCATGCGCAGGCGCTTTTCGGGTTCCTTGTCCGGCGCGTAGTAGTGCGGCATTCCCTTTTGCCGCAGGCGCGTACTCGTGGTCTCGAGCATCAGACCCATCGACGCGTTCCAGGGGCGCAGCTCTGCCATCTCCTCCTGGCTGAGAATCCCGGCGTTGGTGTGGGGCAGCATGCCGTCCTCGAAGGCCGCCTGGCAGGCTTCGACCAGCTGCGCCACGGTCGAATCCCAGCCGCGCTCGGCGAGCCAGGCCCGGTGACCGCGGTAGGCCACCTCGGGCTTGTCGCCCAGGCAGAAGAGCGCCTCGGTGCAACCAGTGGCCACGCCGCCGCGCACCGCTTCTCGGACTTCGGCGAT